>NZ_NEIQ01000011.1:0-268897 GCF_002112765.1 Pseudomonas sp. B6(2017)
GGGCGGGGCGGGTCGGTATTGCCGGATGCCCCGGGAAGCTCAGGCGCAGGGCTTGCCGGTGTTGACACCGGCAGGCCTCGTCGGCACTCAGTGCGGCAGGTAGACGGTGAGCGTCTGGCCCGGCTTGAGGGCCTGGCCGGCCCGTGGATTCCAGCGCTTGAGGTGCTGCATCTCGACGTTGAAACGCTTGGCCACCATGTACAGCGAATCGCCTTGCTTGACCTTGTACTGGGTCGACTTGCGTTTCTGGGTAGCGGCCACGGTGGTCTTCTTGCCGACGGCCTGGCGCGCGTCCTGCAGGACCAGGGTCTGGCCGACCTTGAGGTTCTTGCCGCTGAGCTTGTTCCAGCGCTGCAGGTCCTGGACCCCGATCTTGTTGGCCTTGGCGATCAGCGCCAGGTTGTCGCCGCGCTTGACCTTGTAGACCCGCTTGCGCAGCGAGTCGCGGCCTTCGTCGCTGGCGAACGCAGCCTTGAGCGAGCGCTTGCTGATCAGTTCCTCAGGTTTCATGGTCGACAGGCTGGTGGTCAGCAACTGCGCCTTGGAGGTGGGTACCAGCAAGTGCTGCGGACCGTCGATGGTGGTGCGCTGCTTGAACGCCGGGTTGAGCTGGAACAGCTCGTCCTCGTCGATGTTGGCCACCGCCGCGACCTTGGACAGGTCCATGCGCTGGTTGATCTCCACCACCTGGAAGTAGGGTTCGTTGGCGATGGGGTTGAGGTTGATGCCGTAGGCCTCGGGGGCCAGCACCACCTGGGACAGGGCCAGCAGCTTGGGCACGTAGGCCTGGGTTTCCGATGGCAGCGGCAGGTTCCAGTAGTCGGTGGGCAGGCCGAGCTTCTCGTTGCGCTCGATGGCCCGGCTGACGGTGCCTTCGCCGGCGTTGTAGGCCGCCAGGGCCAGCAGCCAGTCGCCGTTGAACATGTCATGCAGGCGGGTCAGGTAGTCCATGGCCGCGGTGGTCGAGGCGGTGATGTCGCGGCGGCCATCGTAGAAACGGGTCTGGCGCAGGTTGAAGGAGCGACCGGTGGCCGGGACGAATTGCCACAGGCCCACGGCATCGGCCCGGGAATAGGCCAGCGGGTTGTAGGCGCTTTCGATCACTGGCAGCAGGGCCAGCTCCAGCGGCATGTTGCGCTCTTCAAGACGCTCGACGATGTAGTGGATATAAAGGCTGCCGCGCTCGCTGGCGTTCTGCAGGAAGGACGGATTGCTGGCGAACCACAGGCGCTGTTGCTCGATGCGCGGGTTGACGCCCAGGTTCTCTTGCAACTGGAAGCCCTGGCGCATGCGTTCCCAGACGTCCTGGGGGACTTGCGGGCTGGGCTGGGTGCCCAGCCAGATGGGTTTCTGCTTGATGCGGGCGTTGAGATTCGGAGTGTGTGTGGCTTCAGTCTGCGGGACGTGACCGGTGCTTTGGCAGCCCGCAAGAGTCGCTGACACAGCTACCGCGATGGCCTGGGCCAAGCGCGTCAATGCGTCTGAACTGATGGCGTAACGAATAAATGACGACATTGGCTGGAAGTTAGTTCCGGGCAAAAATGTCGGGCGATTCTAGAAAGCACCCGAAGAGCGGTCAACCATTCAGAATTTCTATGCCAATGCCGGGGTTCTTAGAATTTATCTTTCCAGGCCCGCAAAGCCGCAAAAACCGCACTCTGCGACGGGGTATCCCGGCCGTTCCGTTCGTCCGCTTTTTGTTTAACGGATGTTTCACCGGTACGCAGGAAAGGGTTGGTCGACTTCTCCAGGGCCAGGGTCGATGGCAGGGTCATGAGGCCTTGCTCGCGCTGGCGCGCGACTTTTTCCAGGCGCTGGGCGATCTCTGGGTTGGTCGGCTCCACGGCCTGGGCGAAGCGCAGGTTGCCCAAGGTGTATTCGTGGGTGCAGTAGACCAGGGTGTCGTCCGGCAGCGCCGCGAGGCGGCCCAGGGACTGGTGCATCTGTTCGGCGGTGCCCTCGAACAGGCGACCGCAACCGGCGGCGAACAGCGTGTCGCCACAGAACAGCAGGCCCCGGTGGTAGTAGGCGATATGCCCCAGGGTATGGCCGGGTACCGCCAGGACCAGGAAGTCCCAGCCGAGGATGTTGAGCTGGTCTTCATCGTCCAGGGCCACGTCGCGGGCGGGGATCTTCTCCCGGGCCGGGCCGTAGACCGTGGCGCCGCTATGCTGTTTCAAGCGCTCGACGCCGCCGACGTGGTCGTGGTGGTGGTGGGTCACCAGGATGTCGCTCAGGCGCCAGTCCGGGTGTTGTTCCAGCCAGGCCAGTACCGGTGCCGCATCCCCCGGGTCGACGACGGCGCAGCGTTGGCTGCGATGATCTTGTAACAACCAGATGTAGTTGTCGGTGAAGGCGGGCAGGGCACTGATCTGTATCATCTTCGGATTCGCCAAGGGGAAAACAATGGCGCATCTTAGAACTTCCTGGCGTGTTGGAGAATGCAATGACCGATAAAGCCTTCGCTCAGGCAGATCCCGACTGGCTGGCCCTGATCAGCACGGCCCGGGACTGGCTGTCCGGGCCGCTGGGGCAATTGCTGCTGGATGAAGAGCGGCGCATGCTCGAAGAAGAACTGGGGCGCTTCTTCGGCGGTTACCTGGTGCACTACGGCCCTTCGGCGCAGACCCCGCCGGCGGCGCCCCAGGTCCAGCGCAACGTTCGCCTGGGAGCGCCGTTGCCGGGGGTGGAGATCGTCTGCGAGGAGCAGGCCTGGCCCCTGAGCGAACATGCTGCCGATGTAGTGGTGCTGCAGCATGGCCTGGATTTTTCGCTGTCGCCCCATGGCCTGCTGCGCGAGGCGGCCAGCAGCGTGCGTCCGGGTGGCCACCTGCTGATCGTCGGGATCAATCCCTGGAGTACCTGGGGCCTGCGCCGGGCGTTCGCCCACGACGGCTTGCGCCAGGCCCGTTGCATCGCGCCCTCGCGCGTCGGCGACTGGCTCAACCTGCTGGGCTTCGCGCTGGAGAAACGGCGCTTCGGGTGCTATCGTCCGCCGCTTGCTTCGCAGGCATGGCAGGCGCGGCTGGCCGGTTGGGAGCGCCGGGCCGGCAAATGGCAGCTATCGGGTGGTGGTTTCTACCTGCTGGTGGCGCGCAAGATCGCCGTGGGCCTGCGCCCGGTACGCCAGGTCCGGCGCGAGCCGGTGGGCAAGCTGGTGCCACTGCCCATGGCCAAGGTCAACCGGCGCAATAGCGAGCCCTGAACAACTGCTGCAATTCTCTCTTTATATAGATCGGCCGGGCCTGCCCGGTCTTGGCCCTGTCGGCCGTGGCTGGCGGGGCAATGGCAATTTTGATGGAAGGCGTGGATGAGCGATAGCGTAGAAATCTTTACCGACGGTGCCTGCAAGGGCAATCCCGGCCCGGGTGGCTGGGGCGCGCTGCTGGTGTGCAAGGGCGTCGAGAAGGAGCTCTGGGGTGGCGAGGCCAATACCACCAACAACCGCATGGAGCTGCTGGCAGCGATTCGCGGCCTGCAGGAACTCAAGCGCCAGTGCGACGTACAGCTGATCACCGACTCGCAGTACGTGATGAAGGGCATCACCGAGTGGATGGTCAACTGGAAGAAGCGGGGCTGGAAGACCGCTGCCAAGGAGCCGGTGAAGAACGCCGACCTGTGGCAACAGCTGGACGAGCAGGTCAACCGGCATCAGGTCACCTGGCAATGGGTACGCGGCCATACCGGGCACCATGGCAACGAGCGTGCCGACCAACTGGCCAACCGCGGCGTGGACGAGGTCCGTGGCAACAAGGCCTGATGGCTGTCGTCCTGCCGTTCGCTGCACTCATGTGCGCTGGGCCGGCCTTGCCGCGCCTGTGCGCCGTCCC
The DNA here is from genome assembly GCF_002112765.1 of Pseudomonas sp. B6(2017). Classification (NCBI taxonomy): domain Bacteria; kingdom Pseudomonadati; phylum Pseudomonadota; class Gammaproteobacteria; order Pseudomonadales; family Pseudomonadaceae; genus Pseudomonas; species Pseudomonas sp. B6(2017). Next base: position 3,831 of record NZ_NEIQ01000011.1, read on the forward strand.
CGGGCGGGGCGTGCTAAAATCCCGCCCTTTGCCAGATTGAGAACTGACCACTGATGGCCAACAGATCTATTGTCCTCGATACCGAAACCACCGGTATGCCGGTGACCGACGGCCACCGGATCATTGAAATCGGTGGCGTCGAGTTGATTGGCCGACGCCTGACCGGGCGTCACTTCCACGTCTACCTGCAACCTGATCGCGAGAGCGACGAGGGCGCCATCGGCGTCCACGGCATCACCAACGAATTCCTGGTGGGCAAGCCGCGTTTCGCCGAAGTGGCCGATGAGTTCTTCGAATTCATCAAGGGCGCGCAGCTGATCATCCACAACGCGGCGTTCGACGTTGGCTTCATCAACAACGAATTCGCCTTGCTGGGCCAGCATGAGCGGGCCGACATCACCCAACATTGCAGCATCCTCGATACCTTGCTGATGGCCCGCGAGCGGCACCCGGGCCAGCGCAACAGCCTCGACGCCTTGTGCAAGCGCTATGGCGTCGACAACTCCGGCCGTGAGCTGCACGGCGCCTTGCTCGACTCGGAGATCCTCGCCGACGTCTACCTGACCATGACCGGCGGCCAGACCAGCTTGTCCCTGGCCGGCAATGGCGCCGATGGTGGTACGGGCGAGGGCGGCGCCCGGGCTTCGGCGATCCGCCGCCTGGCAGCCGACCGTCCGCGTGGACGGATCATCATGGCCAGTGAGGCCGAGCTGGCCGAGCACCAGGCCCGCCTGGAAGCCATCGCCAAATCCGCTGGCGGCCCGGCGCTCTGGACCCAACTGCTCGAAACCCAGCATTGAGCCTGTAGCCGCTGTCGCAGCCTCTTGGGCGCGGCAGCGGCTCCAGCCGGTTGTTGTTCCAGTGCGACGTTTTGTTACAAGGTGTCCCCACCCGGGGTGACACGCCAGCCGTGCAGCTTCTACCCTGAGTCCATTGGCGGGGCCAACCCGTCGCATCAGGACTTCCCGCCCCATGTATAAAGACCTGCAGTTTCCGATCCTGATCGTGCACCGTGATATCAAGGCCGATACGGTCGCGGGGGATCGGGTGCGGGGCATCGCCCGGGAGCTGGAAAAGGATGGCTTCAGCATCTTTTCCGCGGTGGACTATGCCGAGGGCCGGTTGGTGGCCTCCACCCATCACGGCCTGGCCTGCATGTTGATCGCCGCCGAGGGGGCGGGGGAGAACACTCACCTGCTGCAGAACATGGTGGAGTTGATTCGCCTGGCCCGGGTCCGGGCGCCGCTGCTGCCGATCTTCGCCCTGGGCGAGCAGGTGACCCTGGAAAACGCTCCCGCCGATGCCATGAGCGAACTCAACCAGCTGCGCGGCATCCTCTACCTGTTCGAGGACACCGTGCCGTTCCTGGCCCGGCAAGTGGCCCGTGCTGCACGGGGTTACCTGGATGGCCTGTTGCCGCCCTTCTTCAAGGCCCTGGTGCAACACACCGCCGACTCCAACTATTCCTGGCACACCCCGGGCCACGGTGGTGGCGTGGCCTATCGCAAGAGTGCGGTGGGGCAGGCGTTCCACCAGTTCTTCGGTGAGAACACCCTGCGTTCGGACCTCTCGGTATCGGTGCCGGAGCTGGGCTCGCTGCTCGACCATACCGGGCCCCTGGCGGAAGCCGAGGCCCGTGCGGCGCGCAATTTCGGCGCCGACCACACCTTCTTCGTGATCAATGGCACCTCCACGGCCAACAAGATCGTCTGGCATTCCATGGTCGGTCGCGATGACCTGGTGCTGGTGGACCGCAACTGCCACAAGTCGGTGCTGCACTCGATCATCATGACCGGGGCGATCCCGCTGTACCTGTGCCCGGAACGCAACGAACTGGGGATCATCGGCCCGATCCCGCTGAGCGAGTTCAGCGTCGAGTCGATCCGGGCCAAGATCGACGCCAGTGCGCTGACCCGCGGCCGGGCACCCAAGGTCAAGCTGGCGGTGATCACCAACTCGACCTACGACGGCCTGTGCTACAACGCCGAGTTGATCAAGCAGAGCCTGGGCAACAGCGTCGAGGTGCTGCACTTCGACGAGGCCTGGTACGCCTATGCGGCGTTCCACGAATTTTTCGCCGGTCGCTACGGCATGGGCACCTCGCGTTCGGCCGACAGCCCGCTGGTGTTCACCACCCACTCGACCCACAAGCTGCTGGCCGCCTTCAGCCAGGCGTCGATGATCCATGTGCAGGACGGCGGGGCCCGGCAACTGGATCGTGATCGTTTCAACGAAGCCTTCATGATGCACATCTCCACGTCGCCGCAGTACAGCATCATGGCTTCGCTGGACGTGGCCTCGGCGATGATGGAGGGGCCGGCCGGCCGCTCGTTGCTGCAAGAAATGTTCGACGAGGCCCTGAGCTTCCGCCGCGCCCTGGCCAACCTGCGGCAGAACATCGCCGCCGATGACTGGTGGTTCTCGGTCTGGCAACCGGAGCGGGTCGAGGGCATCGACCAGGTACGCACCGTCGACTGGCTGTTGGAGCCCGAGGGCGAGTGGCACGGCTTTGCCGGTGTCACCGACGACTACGTGCTGCTCGACCCGATCAAGGTGACCCTGGTCATGCCCGGCCTGACCGCGGGTGGCGCCTTGAGCGAGCGCGGGATTCCGGCGGCGGTGGTCAGCAAGTTCCTCTGGGAGCGTGGGCTGGTGGTGGAGAAGACCGGCCTGTATTCGTTCCTGGTGCTGTTCTCCATGGGCATCACCAAGGGCAAGTGGAGCACCTTGCTCACCGAGTTGCTGGAGTTCAAGCGCAGCTACGACGCCAATGCCAGTCTGGCCGGCTGCCTGCCCAGCGTCGCCAGCCAGGACCCGCAGCGCTACCAGGGCATGGGCCTGCAAGACTTGTGCGACCAGTTGCATGCCTGCTATCGCAGCAACGCCACCGCCAAGCATTTGCGGCGCATGTACACGGTGCTGCCGGAGGTGGCGATGAAACCCGCCGATGCCTATGACCACCTGGTGCGCGGCGATGTCGAGGCGGTGTCCATCGATCAGTTGCAGGACCGCATCGCCGCAGTGATGTTGGTGCCTTATCCGCCGGGCATCCCATTGATCATGCCCGGCGAACGTTTTACCGAGTCCACCCGTTCGATCATCGACTACCTGGCGTTCGCCCGGGATTTCGACAGTCGCTTCCCCGGGTTCGTCGCCGATGTGCACGGCCTGCAACATGAGGACCTGGGCAATGGCCGGCAGTACACCGTCGATTGCGTCCGGGAGTGAGGAGAGCAGTACCCATGCAGCCAGCATTCTGCCCGCATCCGGGGCTCGCGGTCCGTGTCGCCGATGCCGGGTTCGCGGCCTATGTCAACGACAGCGATTTCAGTTTCCAGGTCGAGGCCTACGCCGAGGCCGAACGCGACGTGGCAGTGGCCAGTTGGCCATTGCGCCAGGTGGTGCCTTATCGCAAGTGCTACGGCATCGACCCGGAGGAGTTCAGCAGCTACCGCGATGCTCCGGGCAGCGAGGTGTTCATGGCTTACCTGGATGGGCATCCGGTGGGGCATGTGGTGGTCAGCACCAACTGGAACGGTTATGGCCATATCGATGAACTGGCGGTGCATGCCCCGGCGCGGCGCCATGGGGTGGCCAGGGCCCTGCTGGAGGTGGCGCAGTTCTGGAGCCGCAAGAAGGGCCTGCCGGGGGTAATGCTGGAAACCCAGAACAACAACCTTGGCGCCTGCCGGTTGTACGAGCGTTGCGGCTACGTGGTGGGCGGCGTGGATCATTTGCGTTATCGCGGCATCGATCCGCAGACCGCTGAAACGGCGATCTTCTGGTACCTGCTGTTCGCCGAAGAGCCAGCCTAGCCTGCCAGCAACGCCGTGGCTTGTTCGGCCAGCAATTCCAGCAGGGCATTGAGCAGGGGCGAGCTGTCGCTGCCCTGGCGGCGCAAGGCGTAGAGGGTGACGCCCACGGGTGGCGACAAGGGGCTGATGTCGAGTCCCGAGCCCCGGGCCCCGGCGGCGGTGAACGGGTCGACGATGGCCAGGCCTTCGCCGGCTTCCACCAGGCTGCGCATCATCTGGTAGGTCTGGACCCGGGTCTGGATCACCGGGCTGGGCCGCAGGTTCTGCAACTTGCCGGCCAGGACCGCGCTCAGCGGGTCGTGTCCTTCCAGGCCAACCATGGCCTGGCCGGCCAGGTCCTGCAGGGATACGTATTTCTGCTTGGCCTGCAACCAGCCATGGGGCGCCAGCAGGAACAGCTTGCCCTGGGCCAGGGCCTGGCTGTGGATGTCCGGATGTTCGGGGTCATGCAGGCTCAGGCCCAGGTCGCAATCGCGCAACAGCAGGCTGTCGATGATCTCGCGGGTGCTCTGGCACAGGAGTCTGCATGGCGTATCCGCGAAGCGCCGGCGCAGGGCGGCGATGCATTGGGGCAACAGCTGCTGGACCAAGGGGGCGGTGCCGACGATGCGCAAAGGCGGCGCCTGGTGGAACCTCAGGCTGTCGGCCAGGCGTTGCACGGGTTCGAAGGCGTCATAGACCCGGGTGATTGCGCCCTGCAGCTCCCGCGCTTCGCGGGTGGCCTGCAGGCGTCCGCGTACACTGGCGAACAACATGAAGCCCAGCTGGCTTTCCGCATCGCGCAGCAGGGCCTCGACTTCGGCCACCGATAATTCCAGCAATTGGGCGGCACTGCCCAGGTGGGCGGTTTGCAGGAGCGCCTGAATCACTTCGATATGACGTAAACGCATGCTTGAAATCCATATCCAGCCGGTTAGGGACGCAAGCGTCGAATCCTACTCCAAGTCCGCGCCCGGAATCTGTAGCGGTTGTCGCAGTGGCAGGCGGGGGCGAACGCCCGGCGCGGGAGGAGGGGGCGCAGGTCAGGAAGTCACGGGAGAGTCGGGTTCGCGTACCAGGGTCACGTCCAGTTGCACCAGCAGGAAGTTGTTGTCGTCGAGCTTGCGCACCCGATCGCCGATGGCCAGGCGGTAGGTGGTCACGGGTTCCGCGCTGGCCTCGCCATCTTGTGCTGGCATGGATTCCTGGAATTCATGGACGGAATACACCCGCCCCTCGGCATCTCTTGCATGGAATTGTCCGACAAGTACTTCTGCCATCTTTTTAGAGCCTCTGGAGATAGAACACGCAAATTTCGGTGCTGTAGACCCGGGGGACCGGGCGGAAGTTTTACCCAGGGGAAAAAATATTAAAGAGCGCCTGGCGTCGGGGTAGCAGAGTACGCCTTGGCTCATCTATAACTAGCACTTCCCCCAAGCCAACGGTTGGAAACTCCAATGAGCAATGTCTACAAGGTTGCAGTACTGGTCGGCAGTTTGAGAAAGCAGTCCCTGAACCGCAAGGTTGCCTTGACCCTGGCTGAGCTGGCCCCGGCCAATCTCCAGCTGAACATTGTCGAGATCGGCGACTTGCCGTTCTACAACGAGGATATCGAGGCGACTCCCCCGGCCAGCTACGTTGCGTTTCGCCAACGGATCGTCGAGGCCGATGCGGTGCTGTTCGTGACTCCCGAGTACAACCGTTCAGTGCCGGCGGTGCTGAAGAATGCCATCGACGTCGGCTCGCGCCCCTATGGCAAGAACAACTGGAGCGGCAAGCCGGGGGCGGTGATCAGTGTGTCCCCGGGGGCCATTGGCGGTTTTGGCGCCAACCATCATTTACGCCAGTCCCTGGTCTTCTTGAATGTGCCGTGCATGCAGCAGCCCGAGGCCTACATGGGCGGCGCCGGTTCCGCATTCGATGAGTCCGGCAAGCTGGCGGAGGCCACCCGGCCATTCCTCCAGGGTTTCATCAACGCCTTCGGCCAGTGGGTCGAGCAACAGAAGCGCACCTGAGTTCCCTCCAGTGCGGCGGTCCCGGCTTTGGAAAAGGCCGGGACGTCCCCCCTCAAGTCCTGCCCCTGGGGCTTGCCCGCGAGCCACGGATGCCTGCCAAGACATGCTGATTGCCGTAGCGATCTTCCTGCTGACCATCATCCTGGTGATCTGGCAGCCCCGAGGGCTGGGCGTGGGCTGGAGTGCAATGGGCGGCGCGCTGCTGGCGTTGCTCTGCGGGACGGTGCAGCTCGCCGATATCCCGGTGGTATGGCAGATCATCTGGAATGCCACCGGCACTTTCGTCGCCTTGATCATCATCAGCCTGTTGCTGGACGAGGCTGGTTTCTTCGCCTGGGCCGCGTTGCACGTGGCGCGGTGGGGGCAGGGCAAGGGCCGCCGGCTGTTCGCCTGGATGGTGCTGCTCGGGGCGCTGGTCTCGGCGCTGTTCGCCAACGATGGCGCGGCGCTGATCCTGACGCCCATCGTCATCTCCATGCTCCTGGCCTTGCACTTTTCCAGGGCGGCCACCCTGGCCTTCGTCATGGGGGCCGGGTTCATCGCCGATACCGCGAGCCTGCCGCTGGTGATGTCGAACCTGGTGAACATCGTTTCTGCCGACTTCTTCGGTATCGGTTTCAACCGCTACGCCGCAGTGATGCTGCCGGTGAACCTGGTAAGCGTCGTCGCCACCCTGGCGGTGTTGCTGAGGTTCTTTGGCCGGGACATTCCCCAGGCCTATGACCCACGGCAACTGGCCGACCCGGCGAGCGCCATTCACGATCGCGGCACCTTTTTCGCCGGCTGGTGGGTGCTGTTGATCCTGCTGCTGGGCTGCTTCGCCCTGGAACCCCTGGGCATTCCCATCAGCGCCATTTCGGCGGGCTGCGCTTGCCTGTTGTTGATGGTGGCTGCCCGGGGCCAGAGGATTTCCACGCGCAAGGTACTCAAGGAGGCCCCGTGGCAGATCGTGCTGTTCTCCCTGGGCATGTACCTGGTGGTGTACGGCTTGCGTAACGCCGGGCTCACCACGCACCTGGCCGGCTGGCTGGACGCTTTCGCCGCCGGCGGGGTCTGGGGCGCGGCGCTGGGCACCGGGCTGCTGGCGGCGGGCTTGTCGTCGGTGATGAACAATCTGCCGGCAGTGCTGGTCGGCGCCTTGTCCATCGATGCCAGCCAGGCCACGGGCGTGGTCAGGGAGGCGATGATCTACGCCAACGTGATCGGCAGCGACCTGGGGCCCAAGATCACTCCCATAGGTAGCCTGGCGACCTTGCTCTGGCTGCATGTGCTGGACCGCAAGGGCATTCATGTCAGCTGGGGTTACTACCTGCGGGTCGGGATAGTGCTGACCCTGCCGGTGCTGCTGGTGACCCTGGCGGCGCTGGCCCTGCGCCTGTTGCTCTGAGTCCGGCTAGGGCTGGGATGCCGCGGGCAGGTCGGGCCACGGGTCGGCCACCAGGAACAGGCGCTCGGCCTCGACCCAGTCGCCTTCGGCGCTCTCTTGCAGGCGCACCAGCAGTTGCGCCGGGGCCATGGGGTCGAGCTCGGCCAACCATTGCTGCAACTGGGCGGCGCTCCAGGTGTGTTCGCCGGGGTAGCGCGCCGGAGCCAGCCAGGCATGCCGGGGCAGGGGCTGCCAGCGCCCCGGCGGGCTGCTGTCGATGAACGCCGGCCAGTCGCGCTGATGCAGCCAGCGCCCGCGCAGGTGCTGCGGATGGGCGCCCAGGGGCGGGTCGGCATGGCCCGGCCAGGAATACAGCAGGTAGCCGCCGAGCCACAGGTGGGCGCTGGGTTGGCCGACCTTCAGCGCCGCCAGGGTGGCGTGGCTTTCTTCCCGGGCCGAAAGCGGCAGCTGGTGCGCGGCCAGGTGGGCCAGCTTGCGGTCCAGGCGGTCGTGGCAGCCCGGGCCCAGCCATTGCGCGCTATCGCCGCCGGGCCCTTGCTGTGGACCGAGGTAGAGCTTGATCGCCAACTCCAGGTGGTGCACCCCGTCGCGGTCGCGCAGGAGCATGTCCAGCTCGCCCAGGGTATGGCCGTCGCGACGGATCGGCAGGTTGGCCGCCAATAGCTCCACTCCCGGGGCGTGCTGCACGGCGAACTGCCAGAGCCGCTCGTAGTACAGGCCCAGGCGCCGGGTCGGGCTGCGGCTGAGCCACTGGCGCAGTGCGCTGCTGTCCTGGTCCTGCACTTGCAGCCAGTGGGCCAGCCGTTGCGGCTCCAGGGTCCAGTCGCTGCCGGCCAGGGGGTGGCGTTGGGGCCAGGGTGTGGCGCTGAGCATTGGCGGGGCGAGGATCACCCAGGCGAGATCGCGCACTTCGGGCTGGCGTAGCTGGCGGGGGAGGTTGAGCAAATCGGCGAACGGGAGCATGTTGCGAGCATAGACGCAAACCGCGGCGGCTCGCGATAAATACCTGCCGCCCGGGCGCCGGGCGAGCCTGTATGGCTGAAAGGATTTTGTCTGGCGCCGGGTTTCGCCCATAATCCTCCGTTTCGCCCGAACCCCCGCAGGAGCCCCATGGAGCAATTTCGCAATATCGGCATTATCGGTCGCCTGGGCAGCTCCCAGGTGCTGGACACAGTGCGCCGACTGAAAAAGTTTCTGCTCGAACGCCACCTGCACGTGATCCTCGAGGACACCATCGCTGAAGTGCTGCCAGGCCACGGCCTGCAGACCTCTTCGCGCAAGCTGCTGGGCGAGGTCTGCGACATGGTCATCGTGGTCGGTGGCGACGGCAGCCTGCTGGGCGCCGCCCGGGCCCTGGCGCGGCACAATATCCCGGTGCTGGGGATCAACCGCGGCAGCCTGGGCTTTCTCACCGATATCCGTCCCGACGAGCTGGAGATCAAGGTCGCCGAGGTGCTGGATGGCCACTACCTGGTGGAGAACCGTTTCCTGCTGCAGGCCGAGGTGCGCCGGCATGCCGAGGCCATTGGCCAGGGCGATGCCTTGAACGACGTGGTGCTGCACCCGGGCAAGTCGACCCGGATGATCGAGTTCGAGATCTACATCGACGGCCAGTTCGTCTGCAGCCAGAAGGCCGACGGCCTGATCGTCGCCACTCCCACCGGCTCCACGGCCTACGCACTGTCTGCCGGCGGCCCGATCATGCATCCCAAGCTCGATGCCATTGTGATCGTGCCGATGTACCCCCATACCTTGTCCGGACGGCCGATCGTGGTCGATGGCAACAGTGAGCTGAAAATCGTCGTGTCCAAAGATATGCAGATCTATCCGCAGGTTTCCTGCGACGGGCAGAACCACTTCACCTGTGCTCCGGGCGACACCATCACGGTGAGCAAGAAGGCCCAGAAGCTGCGCCTGATCCATCCGCTGGACCACAACTACTACGAGGTCTGCCGGACCAAGCTCGGCTGGGGCAGCCGCCTGGGTGGTGGAGGCGACTGATGCTCGATCCCGCGCGTAGCTACGACCTGGTCGGTGACGTGCACGGTTGTGCCCTGACCCTCGAACACCTGCTGGACCGGCTCGGTTACCACAAGCAGGGCGGCGTCTGGCGGCACCCGTCACGCATGGCCGTGTTCCTTGGCGACATTATCGATCGCGGCCCGCGGATTCGCGAGGCCTTGCACATCGTCCACGACATGGTCGAGGCCGGCCAGGCGCTGTGCATCATGGGCAACCACGAGTTCAATGCCTTGGGCTGGAGCACCCCGGCGGCCGAGGGCAGCGGCAAGCAGTTCGTGCGTGAGCACACCCCGCGCCATGCCCGGCTGATCCACGAGACCCTGGCCCAGTTCGAACAGCACCCCGGCGACTGGCACGATTTCCTTGAGTGGTTCTACCGGATGCCGTTGTTCGTCGACGCCGGACGCTTCCGGGTGGTACACGCCTGCTGGGATTCGCCGCTGATCGCCCAGCTACGCCAGCGCTACCCGGACGGCTGCATCGATCGCGACTTCCTGCAGGCCTCGGCGCTGCCTGACAGCTTCGCCAGCAATGCCTTCGACCGCCTGTTGCGGGGCACCGACATGCGCCTGCCCCATGGCTTGACCATGACCAGCGGCGACGGCCTGACCCGTTCGTTCTTCCGTACCAAGTTCTGGGAGGACGATCCGCAGACCTATGGCGATATCGTCTTCCAGCCCGATGCTTTGCCCGAGCCGGTGGCTCGCACGCCGTTGTCCCGGGACGAGAAGAACAGCCTGCTGCGCTACGGGGTCGAGGAGCCGCTGCTGTTCGTCGGCCACTACTGGCGCAGCGGTACGCCGGCGCCGATCCGGCCCAACCTGGCTTGCCTGGACTACAGCGCGGTGCTCTACGGCAAGCTCGCCGCCTACCGCCTGGACCAGGAAACGCGCCTGGATCCGAACAAGTTCGTCTGGGTCGACGTCGAGCGGCCGGAGGTGTCGCGATGAGCGCGGTAGCTATCTTGCGCCTGCCCCTGACCACCGACCTCAGCGGTTTCGTCAAGCTCTTGCAACGCATGCAGGTACCTCATCGGGTCAGCGAGGAAGCCGGGGAACAGGTGCTGTGGGTGCCCGAGTCCATCAGCCAGGATGTGCTGGGCCTGTACCAGCGCTTCCCAAAGGGCGATCCCGAGCAACAGTTGGACATTCCCCAGGCCACTGCCCCCGAGGGACCTGGGCTGGCCCAGCAGCTGCGGCGCAGCCCGGTGACGGCCCTGGTGCTGGTCCTGAGCCTGGTGGTCTGCGGCATCACGTTGCTGGGGGACAACCTGCAAGTGCTGAGCTGGTTCACCTTCCTCGATTTTCGCGTAGCCGGCGACTACCTGCAGTTCCGCCCCCTGGCCGACGGCCTGGCGGCAGGGCAGTGGTGGCGCCTGGTGACGCCGATGCTGATCCACTTCGGCATCCTGCATATCGCCATGAACGGCATGTGGTACTGGGAGCTGGGGCGGCGCATCGAGTTGCGCCAGGGCAGCATCAACCTGCTGGGCCTGACCCTGTTGTTCAGTCTGGTTTCCAATTACGCGCAATATCATTTCAGCGGCCCCAGCCTGTTCGGTGGCTTGTCCGGGGTGCTGTACGGTCTGCTGGGGCATTGCTGGATCTATCAATGGCTGTCGCCCAACCCCATTTATCGCCTGCCCCGTGGTGTGCTGGTGATGATGCTTGTGTGGTTGCTGCTGTGCCTGTCCGGGCTGGTCTCGATGATCGGCTTCGGTGAAATCGCCAACGCCGCCCATGTCGGCGGGTTGCTCGTCGGTTGCCTCACCGGTTTGTTGGGCGGCTTGTACAGCCGCCGTAAACTGGCCCTCTAATTCCTGGAGTCTTGTATGTCGTCCTTTGTCGAAATGATCGAAAACATCACCCCCGATATCTATCGCAGCCTGAAGCTGGCGGTGGAGATCGGCAAATGGTCCGATGGCCGCAAGCTCACCCCCGAGCAGCGCGAGCTGTCGCTGCAGGCCATGATCGCCTGGGAAATGCACAACCTGCCCGAGGAAGAACGTACCGGCTACATGGGCCCGCAGGAGTGCTCGTCCAAGGCCGAGGCCGTGCCGAACATCCTGTTCAAGTCGGATGCCATCCATTGATCGAGATCGGCCGCGGCTCCATCAGTAAAATGTCGACCCGCCTGGACGGGCCGAACGTGCAATACGCCTTCCGCCTGGGCGACAGCGAAGTGCCGGTCAATCCCTTGATCGGCAGCAAGCTGCGCCTGGAATACCTGGGGGCGATCCACTGCACCCATTGCGGGCGCAAGACCAAGACCAGCTTCAGCCAGGGCTACTGCTATCCGTGCATGACCAAGCTGGCCCAGTGCGATGTCTGCATCATGAGCCCGGAGCGTTGCCACTACGACGCCGGCACTTGCCGCGAGCCGTCCTGGGGCGAGCAGTTCTGCATGACCGACCACGTGGTCTACCTGGCCAACTCCTCGGGGATCAAGGTCGGTATCACCCGGGCCACCCAGTTGCCCACCCGCTGGCTCGACCAGGGCGCCAGCCAGGCGCTGCCGATCATGCGCGTGGCGACCCGCCAGCAGTCCGGTTTCGTCGAGGATCTGTTCCGCACCCAGGTGGCCGACAAGACCAACTGGCGGGCCTTGCTCAAGGGTGACGCCCAGGTCGTGGACCTGGTCCAGGTGCGCGAGCAACTGTTCGCATCCTGCGCCGAGGGTTTGCTGGCCTTGCAGGAGCGTTTCGGTTTGCAGGCGATCCAGCCGGTGCGTGACATCGAGCCCCTGGAAATCCGCTATCCGGTCGAGCAGTACCCGGCCAAGATCGTCAGCTTCAACCTGGACAAGAATCCGATCGCCGAAGGCACCCTGCTGGGGATCAAGGGCCAGTACCTGATCTTCGACACCGGCGTGATCAACATTCGCAAATACACGGCCTACCAGCTGGCCGTGCATCAGTAGAAGGAATTCGCCATGCGCACCGAACAGCCGAAGATGATCTACCTGAAGGACTATCAGGCCCCCGAGTACCTGATCGACGAGACCCACCTGACCTTCGAGTTGTTCGAGGATCACAGCCTGGTCCACGCGCAACTGGTGATGCGCCGCAACCCGGCCCGTGGCGCCGGGCTGCCGCCGCTGGTGCTCGATGGCCAGCAACTGGAGCTGTTGTCGGTGAGCCTGGCCGACCAGCCCCTGGGCGCGGGCGACTATCAACTGGACGACAACCACCTGACCCTGCACCCGGCCAGTGCCAGCTTCACCGTGGACACCAGCGTCAGGATCAACCCGCAAACCAATACCGCCCTGGAAGGCCTGTACAAGTCCAGCGGCATGTTCTGCACCCAGTGCGAAGCCGAGGGCTTTCGCAAGATCACCTATTACCTGGACCGCCCGGATGTGATGAGCAAGTTCACCACCACCGTGGTGGCCGAGCAGCACCGCTATCCGGTGCTGCTGTCCAACGGCAACCCGATCGCCAGCGGCCCGGGCGAAGATGGCCGGCACTGGGCGACCTGGGAAGACCCGTTCATGAAGCCGGCCTACCTGTTCGCCCTGGTGGCGGGGGACCTGTGGTGCGTCGAGGACAGCTTCTGCACCATGAGCGGTCGCGACGTAGCGCTGCGCATCTACGTCGAGCCTGAGAACATCGACAAATGCCAGCACGCCATGAACAGCCTGAAGAAGTCCATGCGCTGGGACGAGCAGACCTATGGCCGGGAATATGACCTGGACATCTTCATGATCGTCGCAGTCAACGACTTCAACATGGGCGCCATGGAAAACAAGGGCCTGAATATCTTCAACTCCAGCGCCGTGCTGGCCCGCGCCGAGACCGCCACCGACGCCGCTCACCAGCGGGTCGAGGCCATCGTTGCCCACGAGTACTTCCACAACTGGTCGGGCAACCGGGTGACCTGTCGCGACTGGTTCCAGCTGTCGCTCAAGGAAGGTTTCACGGTGTTCCGCGATGCCGGGTTCTCCTCGGACATGAACTCGCGCACGGTCAAGCGCATCCAGGACGTGGCCTACCTGCGCACCCACCAGTTCGCCGAAGACGCCGGGCCCATGGCCCACGCCGTGCGCCCGGAGAGCTTCATCGAGATCTCCAACTTCTACACCCTGACCGTGTACGAGAAGGGCTCGGAAGTAGTGGGCATGATCCACACGCTGCTGGGCGCCGAGGGCTTTCGCAAGGGCAGCGACCTGTACTTCGAACGCCATGATGGCCAGGCCGTGACCTGCGACGACTTCGTCAAGGCCATGGAAGATGCCAATGGCGTCGACCTGACCCAGTTCAAGCGCTGGTACAGCCAGGCCGGCACTCCGCGCCTCGCGGTCAGCGAGGCCTACGACGCCGCAGCCAAGACCTACAGCCTGACCTTCCGCCAGAGCTGCCCGCAAACGCCGGACAAGGTGGAAAAATTGCCGTTCGTGATCCCGGTGGAACTGGGCCTGCTGGACAGCCAGGGCGCCGCCATCGCCCTGCGCCTGGCCGGTGAGGCCAGCGCCCAGGGCAACTCCCGGGTGATCTCGGTGACCGAGGCCGAGCAGACCTTCACGTTCGTCGACGTCGCCGAGCGTCCCTTGCCGTCGTTGCTGCGCGGTTTCTCGGCGCCGGTCAAGCTGAGCTTCCCCTACGATCGTGACCAGCTGATGTTCCTCATGCAGCATGACAGCGATGGTTTCAACCGTTGGGAGGCCGGCCAGCAACTGGCGGTGCAGGTACTGCAGGAGCTGATCGGCCAGCACCAACAGGGCCAGGCCCTGGTGATGGACCAACGCCTGGTGACGGCCCTGGGCAGCGTGCTGGCCGACGAAAGCCTGGACCCGGCCATGGTCGCCGAGATGCTGTCGTTGCCGGGCGAGGCCTACCTCACCGAAATCAGCGAAGTAGCGGACGTCGAGGCCATCCATGGGGCCCGCGAATTCGCCCGCAAGCAGTTGGCCGAGCAGCTGTTCGCTGCCTTGCTCAAGCGCTACCAGGCCAATCGCGAGCTGTCCCGCGCCACCGCCTATGTGGCCGAGTCCGAGCACTTCGCCCGCCGCGCGCTGCAGAACATCGCCTTGTCCTACCTGATGCTGGTCGGCAAGCCTGAGGTCCTGGCGGCCGCCATCGAGCAACTCGACAGCGCCGACAACATGACCGAGCGCCTGACCGCCCTGGCGGTGCTGGTCAATTCGCCGTTCGAGGCCGAGAAGGCCCAGGCCCTGGCGGTGTTCGCCGAAAACTTCAAGGACAATGCGCTGGTCATGGACCAGTGGTTCAGCGTCCAGGCGGCCAGCCCGTTGCCTGGCGGCCTGGAGCGGGTCAAGGCGTTGATGCAACACCCGGCGTTCAACATCAAGAACCCGAACAAGGTGCGGGCGCTAATCGGGGCCTTTGCCGGCCAGAACCTGATCAACTTCCACGCCGCCGACGGTTCGGGCTACCGCTTCCTGGCGGACCTGGTGATCCAGCTCAACGGTTTCAACCCGCAGATCGCTTCCCGCCAGCTGGCGCCTCTGACTCGCTGGCGCAAGTACGACAGCGCCCGGCAGGCGTTGATGAAGGTCGAGCTGGAGCGCATCCGCGCCTCGGGCGAGCTGTCCAGCGATGTGTTCGAGGTGGTCAGCAAGAGCCTGGCCTGATCTGCCCCTAGGGTCTGTTGCCATTTCGCCGCGACCGCGCCGGAGCCGGTTTTAGCGCGGAGCTAGGCACGAGACGCGAAGTTTGGCATTCCAAATGAGCGGTCGAGTAACGACGCGCCGCGCTAAAACCGGCCCGTCCCTTCGGGTTGCGCGGCAAATGGTGCCATGCGTCGTTGCGGGACTTGGCAAGGGAACGACCATTGCCTGCGTCCCACGCCTAGCCTGGCGCCATTTTTCGCGGCAACGCGGTTTGCGCCGAAACGGCAACAGACCCTAGGCACGGCGACCCTGCCGTGCCTTCGCTCCCCGGTGCTGCCCAGGCAGCGCCGGGCTTTTTGTTTGCGCACTCCCTCTCTTCGGTCCCGGCAGGCTGCGCTGAGCGCTGCCTGGGTATGGCCTGGGTATCGATCACTTCGACGAATGCCCGAATATTCAGGCCTGGCCCGAGGGGCTGCGATTAACAAAAGATAACGTGGCGTCGATTGTCAGACGTTTCCAAAGCCCGATAGGATAGCCCGCAGCCAAAGGGGCTCTAGATTGCAGGTTTCAGGACGATCGAGCGGATCGGACGAACACCCGCGAGACCCTGCAGGCGCCCTGAAAGGTTGAACGACCTGACAATAATAATGGGGAGAGGTCTATGAGTGAGCCTGTCATGGGTGTGGTTGCTGGCCGCCCGCCGGCGTTGCGTAGGGTCGCATCGTTGGCTGCAGCGCTCTCGCTGTTGAGTGTCGCGACACTGGCGCTGCCTGTCCGGGCTGCCGCCGATACGGCGGACGCCGCTGTCTATTCCATCGAATCGCCCAAGGCGGCGAAGAACCTGATGCTCGATGTGGTCCACGCTGGCAAGCGCCTGGTGGCGGTGGGCGATCGCGGGCATATCCTCTATTCCGACGACCAGGGCGCGACCTGGAACCAGGCCAAGGTGCCGAGCCGGCAGTTGCTGACCGCGGTGTATTTCGTCGACGAGCAACATGGCTGGGCCGTGGGCCATGATGCGCAGATCCTCGCCAGCCAGGATGGCGGTGCCACCTGGACCCGGCAATTCCAGGACCTCAAGCGCGAAGCGCCGCTGCTGGACGTATGGTTCAAGGACGCCCAGACCGGTTATGCGGTGGGTGCCTATGGCGCCTTCCTGGAAACCACCGATGGCGGCCAGCACTGGGAAGACGCCAGCGAGCGCCTGGACAACGAAGACCAGTACCACCTCAACGCCATTGCCCAGGTCAAGGGCTCGGGGCTGTTCATCGTCGGTGAGCAGGGCAGCATGTTCCGCTCCGCCGATGACGGACAGACCTGGGAACGCCTCGAGGGGCCTTACGAGGGCTCGCTGTTCGGTGTGATCGGCACCGGCCAGCCGGCGACCCTGCTGGTCTACGGCCTGCGCGGCAACCTCTATCGCTCCACGGATTTCGGTGGCACCTGGGAGCAGGTGCGGCTCGAAGCCACGCGCGGCGCCCTGGAGTTCGGCTTGTCTGGCGCCACGCTGCTCGACGACGGCTCGCTGGTGATAGTCGGCCATGGCGGCAGCGTGATCCGCAGTACCGACCAGGGCCAGAGCTTCAGCGTATTCAACCGTCCGGATCGCATTTCCCTGTCATCGGTGAGTGCGGCCGGCAACGGCAACCTGGTCCTGGCCGGGCAGGGCGGCGTTCGCGTCGCGGCGGCAACGGGCGCTGAACTCGGCAATAAATAGGCCGGGCACATAATAAGAAGGTGGGGAATTCCATGAGCAGTCATCACCAGGACAAGGCGAACTTTCTCGAACGCCTGATTTTCAACAACCGCCCGGCAGTGATCTTCATCTGCTTGCTGGTCAGCGTCTTCCTGTTCTGGCAGGCGACCCTGATCCGACCCTCCACCAGCTTCGAAAAGATGATCCCGCTCAAGCACCCGTTCATCGAGCGGATGATGGAGCACCGCAATGACCTGGCCAACCTGGGCAACACCGTGCGCATCTCGGTGGAGGCCAGGGACGGCGATATCTTCACCCAGGAATACATGGAGACCCTCAGGCAGATCAACGACGAGGTGTTCTACATCCCGGGCGTCGACCGCTCCGGGCTCAAGTCCCTGTGGAGTCCCAGCGTGCGCTGGACCGAGGTCACCGAGGAAGGTTTTGCCGGCGGCGAGGTGATCCCCCAGAGCTACAACGGCTCCGCTGCAAGCCTCGACAAGCTGCGCAACAACGTGCTCAAGTCCGGCCAGGTGGGGCGCCTGGTAGCCAACGATTTCAAGTCCAGCATCGTCGATATCCCACTGCTGGAGTCCTATCCGGACCCGCAGGACCAGGGCAAGCTGCTGGCCCTGGACTACCAGAAGTTCTCCCACCAGCTGGAAGAGAAGATCCGCGACAAGTTCGAGGCGCAGAACCCCAATGTGAAGATCCACATCGTCGGTTTCGCCAAGAAGGTCGGCGACCTGATCGACGGCCTGATCATGGTGGTGCTGTTCTTCGGCGTGGCCTTCGTCATCACCCTGGTGCTGTTGTACTGGTTCACCTGGTGCATCCGCAGCACCATCGCGGTGCTGATCACTACCCTGGTGGCGGTGGTTTGGCAGTTGGGGCTGATGCATGCCATCGGTTTCGGCCTGGATCCGTACTCGATGCTGGTGCCGTTCCTGATCTTCGCCATCGGCATTTCCCATGGGGTGCAGAAGATCAACGGCATCGCCTTGCAATCCAGTGATGCCGACAACGCCCTGACCGCAGCGCGGCGCACCTTCCGCCAGCTGTTCCTGCCGGGAATGATCGCGATCCTGGCCGATGCCGTGGGTTTCATCACGCTGCTGATCATCGATATCGGGGTGATCCGCGAACTGGCCATCGGCGCTTCCATCGGCGTGGCGGTGATCGTGTTCACCAACCTGATCCTGCTGCCGGTGGCGATTTCCTATGTCGGCATCAGCCAGCGCGCCGTGGAGCGTAGCAAGAAGGATGCTTCTCGCGAGCATCCGTTCTGGCGCCTGCTGTCCAATTTCGCCAGCCCCAAGGTCGCTCCCGTGTCCATTGCCCTGGCCCTGGTGGCCTTCGGTGGCGGTCTCTGGTACAGCCAGAACCTGAAGATCGGCGACCTCGACCAGGGCGCACCGGAGCTGCGTCCGGATTCGCGCTACAACAAGGACAACAACTTCATCATCAGCAACTATTCCACCAGCTCCGACGTGCTGGTGGTGATGGTCAAGACCGCCGCCGAGGGCTGCTCGCGCTACGAAGCCATGGCGCCGATCGACGAGCTGATGTGGAAGATGCAGAACACCGAGGGCGTGCAGTCGGCGATCTCCCTGGTGACCGTGTCCAAGCAGATGATCAAGGGCATGAACGAGGGCAACCTGAAATGGGAAACCCTGTCGCGCAACCCCGATGTGCTGAACAACTCCATCGCCCGCGCCGACGGCCTGTACAACAACAACTGCTCCCTGGCCCCGGTGCTGGTGTTCCTCAACGACCACAAGGCCGAGACCCTCAATCGCGCTGTGCATGCGGTACAGGAGTTCGCCAAGGAAAACAACAAGGATGGCCTGGAGTTCATCCTGGCCGCGGGTAACGCGGGGATCGAGGCGGCCACCAACGAGGTGATCAAGACCTCGGAGCTGACCATCCTGATCCTGGTGTACATCTGCGTGGCGGCCATGTGCATGATCACCTTCCGTTCCTGGGCGGCGACCCTGTGCATCGTCCTGCCGCTGGTGTTGACCTCGGTACTGGGGAACGCGCTGATGGCCTTCATGGGCATCGGGGTCAAGGTGGCGACCCTGCCGGTGGTGGCGTTGGGCGTGGGCATCGGTGTCGACTACGGCATCTACATCTACAGCCGCCTGGAAAGCTTCCTGCGCGCCGGGTTGTCGTTGCAGGAGGCCTACTACCAGACCCTGCGGTCCACCGGCAAGGCGGTGTTGTTCACCGGCCTGTGCCTGGCCATCGGCGTGTGCACCTGGATCTTCTCGGCCATCAAGTTCCAGGCCGACATGGGCCTGATGCTGACCTTCATGCTGCTGTGGAACATGTTCGGCGCGTTGTGGCTGCT
Organism: Pseudomonas sp. B6(2017); assembly: GCF_002112765.1. Classification (NCBI taxonomy): domain Bacteria; kingdom Pseudomonadati; phylum Pseudomonadota; class Gammaproteobacteria; order Pseudomonadales; family Pseudomonadaceae; genus Pseudomonas; species Pseudomonas sp. B6(2017). The sequence continues at coordinate 22,666 of NZ_NEIQ01000011.1, forward strand.
GCCGGCCCTGGCCCGCTTCCTGATCCGCCCCGAGAAGCTGGCGGGGCAGAAGGGCAACTCGCTGTTCGCCCACTGATCGGCAGATGTCTCCCCAAGCCGCAACCCCACGAGGTTGCGGCTTTTTCATGGGCGCATGATCGGGCTTCGAGGAGGCGCAATACTGGCCCGACCGCCCCGCGCCAATCGGCTATCATTGCGCCTTTCCAACTGATGATTGATCGCTATGACCGCTGCTACCGACACCTTGCTCAACGCTCTCCAGGCCTGCGACATGCTGGAGATCGATGGCCTGCACGCCTTCGACTTCTCCCTCGACGACCAGCAATTGCTGATCGAATGCATGGATGGCCGCGCCGCCAAGCGCTGGAGCTTCACCCTGGCTCAGGTGCAGGCCGCGAACTTCGACCAGGCCTTGCAGAGCTGGGTCGTGGAGGGTGATAGCGGCGAGCACCGCCTGGTGTGCATGAGCGCGTTCAGTGCCCGTGACGAAGAGGAAGACGACCATGAAGATGCGTAATTTCTGGCCGCTGCTGATCGCTGGCAGTGTCGGTGCCATGGCGGTGCAGGCCGCGCCGGTGGAGACCCAGGAACTGCTGGTGGGCTCCTACACCCAGGGCCAGAGCCAGGGGCTGTACCGCCTGCGCTTCAACGAGCGTACCGGGCAGATCGATTCCAAGCCGCTGCAGGTGGTCAAGAGCTCCAACCCGTCCTGGCTGACCCTGTCCAAGGACCTGAAGTTCGTCTTCGCGGTGAACGAGAACAGTCCGGGCCAGGCCGACCCCATCGGCCGGGTCAGCAGCTACAGCCTGGCTCCCAAGACCCATCAGCTGAGCCTGATCAACCAGGTGCAGAGCCAGGGCAACGAGCCGACCCATTCCAGCTTGAGCGCCGACGGCAGCTACCTGTTCGTCAGCAACTATTCGGTGGACGTGGACCCGGGCGGCAGCCTGGCAGTGGTTCCGGTCAGCGCCGATGGCCATCTGTCGCCGGTGGTGCAGCTGAGCAGCCACCCGGCCAGCCGGGTCGACCCCGAGCGCCAGCAGTCGGCCCATGTGCATTCGTCGGTATCGTCGCCGGATGGCAAGTTCCTGTTCGCCAACGACCTGGGGGCGGACAAGATCTTCGTCTACCGCTATGACCCCAAGGCCAATCCGGAGCACCCGCTGAGCGCCGCCGATCCGGCCTTCGTCCAATTGCCGCCGGGTAGTGGCCCGCGCCATTTGCTGTTCAGTGCCGATGGCAAGCATGCCTACCTGACCATGGAGATGAGCGCCCAGGTGGCGGTGTTCGACTACCAGGACGGCAAGCTGACCCAGCGCCAGATCCTTGACCTGGCGGCCAACGCCGGCAAGGAGAAGAAGGCCGCCGGAGCCCTGCATGCCTCCAAGGACGGCCAGTACCTGTACGTGAGCAACCGTGGCACCGCCAACCAGCTGCTGGTGTTCGCCATCGACCCGGCCAACGGCCAGCTCAAGGAGATCCAGCGCCGCTCGGTGGAGGGCGATCACCCACGGGAGTTCAGCCTCGATCCGAGCAACCGCTATGTGCTGATCGGCAACCAGAAGAGCAACCAGATCGTGGTGATCGAGCGTGACGCCAAGACCGGTTTCCTGGGCAAGACCGTGCAAAAACTGCCGTTCGATGCCCCTAGCGATATCAAGTTCCTGGTGCGTCAATAAGCCGCAGGCCCCGGCATCCGGGGCCTGAGCGCTTCTATTAATGACGCTGATATCGGCTACTGGTGCAAAGAATTTTTTCCCGCCAACCCTCGATAGTAAGTTTGCTCCACGGCCCACACGGGCAAGCCAGCCAACCGAATACGAGGGTTACCCCATGAATTTCAATCTCTTCTCCGTGATCGCCGCCTCGGCCATTTCCGCCAGCGTGGTCCTGCCTGCCGGCGCCAACGTGGAAATCAGCCAGAAGAAATCCGCCACCAACACCTACACCCAGAAGTACCTGCAACAAAGCGCCAACTTCTATGCCGCGCTGGATCACAAGTCCCATAGCTGAGCCCGACTCGTCCATGCCCAGGTATGCAGGAGCGACATCACTGGTGCAGTGCTGTCGCTCCTGCATGACCTGTTTGCGACCAGGCGCACAGGACGGCGAATTTTGCTTGGTAGTGTCACATCGCCATGTGTTTAAATTTGGCGCTGAATTATTGACTCTTTCCCGAGCAAGGATCGATAGCATGGTGATGCGTCTGACTGTGGTTCTGCTGTTGCTCTATTCCAGCCCCATCCTGTCTTCCGCGCAGCCGGTGGAAGGCGAACCCGAAACCTCCCGCGAACGCCTGACCAACCTGTTGCAAGACTGAGACGGGCGGGGCTCATCAATGGCCTGGCGCTGGTTCCTGCTGGGTAGCCGGCTTTGCGCGGTGGGGTTGCGAGCGCTTGCCCGGCAACCGTAGATCCACGATCCGCCTGCCGCGCCATGCTCCCGGTCAAGCCAGGGCGAATGCCACCGCCGCCTGGGCGTGCAGCTCAGTGGTATCCAGCAGCGGCAGGGGGCTGTGCTCCGGCTTGAGCAGCAGGCCGATTTCGGTGCAGCCGAGAATCACCGCCTGGGCCCCGCGGGCCTGCAGCGACTGGATGACCTGCTGATACTGCCTGCGCGATTGTTCGCGGATCACACCCACGCACAACTCTTCATAGATGATCCGATGCACGACCTGGCGCTGCTCGGCGTCCGGCACCAGCACTTGCAGGCCCTGGTCGGCCAGGCGCTGCTTGAGGAAGTCCTGCTCCATGGTGAAGGCCGTGCCCAGCAGGCCCACCTTCAGGGTGCCGGCGGCCAGCGCCGCCTGGGCGGTGGGGTCGGCAATGTGCAGGAAAGGCAGGTTCGTCGCCGCCTGGATCGGTGCGGCCACCTTGTGCATGGTGTTGGTGCACAGCACCAGGCAGTCGGCGCCGCCGGCCTCCAGGCGCCGGGCGGCGTCCACCAGGATCGCCGCTGCCGCGTCCCAGTCTCCGGCGTGCTGGGCCCGTTCGACAGGTCCGAAGTCGACGCTGTACATTAGCAGCCGCGCTGAACGCAGGGCGCCCAGGCGGTCGCGGACCTGCTGGTTGATCAGGCGATAGTATTCGGCGCTGGACTCCCAGCTCATGCCGCCGATCAGGCCGATGGTGTGCATCTGTTACTCCTTGGGTCGTGTTGGATGCGGCTCAGTCTGGCTTGCTCAAGGCCAGCGATCTATCAGGAAATTTCACATGCCCCAGGTGCTTGAACATCGCTTGCTGGACGGCCAGCTGGTCCTGCAACTGCTGCCGGCTGCGGCCTACAGCGCCCGTGACCCGGTGCAATGGCAGACCCTGGGCGTGGCCCTGGAGCGCCAGCGCGGAGTGCATGCGATCGGCTCCGACCGGCGTGAGGATTTCGACACCTGGCCCGGAACCCTGGCCCTGACGCCCAAGGGTATCGAAGTGTTTTCCGAATCCGCCGAAGGTGGTGAGTACCTGCTGGCCCGTTGGCAGGGGCCGCTTTGGCCGGACGCCGTCGAGCGGCGCCTGCAGAGCCCCGGACATGCCCGTGCCTTGGCCTTGGGGCGCGAGGCCCGACGGTCGTTGTTAATGCCGCAGCCCGACGAACTGGCCCTGGAGCAGTGCGCCCTGGCCTTTGTCGGCTTGCCCTGGCAGCCCACCACCAAGCCACCGGTGGCCGATCTGCGCCGGGTACTGCAGCGAATGGCCGATGAGTACGCCCAGCCCTTGTCCCTGGCGCAACTGGCCGTCACCTATGGGCATAACGAGTTGCGCCTGCTGCGGGACTTCAGTCGTGGGGTGGGCATGACGCCCCATGCCTGGCTCACCGAGATCCGCCTGCAAGCGGCCCGGCGCTTGCTGGAACACAGCGACCTGCCGTTGGCAGCCATTGCCCAGGACTGCGGTTTTGCCCATCAATCGCACCTGGGCAGTGCCTTGCGCAAGGGCCTTGGGTTGACGCCACGCCAGTACCGTTTGCGGTTCCAGCAGCGCGAGCCGTGACGGCTACATCTGCAGGTTGATCCAGCCCGGCTTGGCTTCCTCCGGAGCCACGGCGTCGATCTTCTTGCCGGTGGCGGCCTCCACCCGGCGCGCCACTTCCGGATCGTCGGCGAAAGGAATCAGGCTAGCCTCGTCCAGGCTCTTGGCGCTCTGGTGGCGCAGGCAGTACTCGATGCAGAGGTAGAGAAACACCACCCCCAGCAGGTTGAACAGAATGTCCATGACGGTCTTGCTCCCTGGAATGAAAACGCCGGCCCGGGGCCGGCGTCTGGAGGTGGATCAGGCGATCCGGGCGTCGCTCAACGCCAGCCGGGAATCGGCCACGCGCACGGTGCGCCAGGTGTTGTAGGCCATCAGCAGCATGCCGCTGAGGAAGAACACGCCACCGGCGAAGCGCACCACGAAGCCCGGATGGCTGGCCACCAGGCCCTCGACGAAGGAATAGGTGAGGGTGCCGTCTTCGTTGACCGCGCGCCACATCAGGCCCTGGGTGATGCCGTTGACCCACATCGAGGCGATGTAGAGCACGGTGCCGATGGTGGCCAGCCAGAAGTGCAGGTTGATCAGCGGCACGCTGTGCATCTGCTCGCGGCCGAACACCTTGGGCACCATGTGGTAGATGGCGCCGAAGGTGATCATGGCTACCCAGCCCAGGGCGCCGGCGTGTACGTGGCCGATTGTCCAGTCGGTGTAGTGGGAGAGGGCGTTGACGGTCTTGATCGCCATCATCGGGCCTTCGAAGGTCGACATGCCGTAGAACGCCAGCGACAGCACCAGGAAGCGCAGGATCGGGTCGGTGCGCAGCTTATGCCAGGCGCCCGAGAGGGTCATCATGCCGTTGATCATGCCGCCCCAGCTCGGAGCCAGGAGGATCAGCGACATGGCCATGCCCAGCGATTGCGCCCAGTCCGGCAGCGCGGTGTAGTGCAGGTGGTGCGGGCCGGCCCAGATATACAGGGTGATCAGCGCCCAGAAGTGCACGATCGACAGGCGATAGGAATAGACCGGGCGGCCCACTTGCTTGGGTACGAAGTAATACATCATCCCCAGGAAGCCGGTGGTCAGGAAGAAGCCCACGGCGTTGTGGCCGTACCACCACTGGACCATGGCATCGGTGGCCCCGGAATACACCGGGTAGGATTTGAACCAGTCCACCGGGATCGACAGGTGGTTGACCACGTGGAGCATGGCGATCACCAGGATGAAGGCGCCGAAGAACCAGTTGCCGACATAGATGTGCTGGCTCTTGCGCTGGACCACGGTGGTGAAGAACACGATGCCGTAGACCACCCAGACCACCGCCATCCACACCGCGCCGGCGAATTCGATCTCGGCGTATTCCTTGGTGGTGGTGTAGCCCAGGGGCAGGGTGACCAGCATGATCACGATCACCGATTGCCAGCCCCAGAAGGTGAAGGCTGCCAGCGTGTCGGAGTACAGCCGTACCTGGCAGGTACGCTGCACCGCATAGTAGCTGGCGGCGAACTGCGCGCTGCCGGCGAAGCCGAAGATCACCAGGCTGGTGTGCAGCGGCCGCAGGCGCCCGAAGGTGGTCCACGGCAGGTCGAGGTTCATGTCCGGCCACACCAGCTGCGAGGCAATCCATACCCCCATGGCCATGCCGATCACACCCCATACCACTGTTGCGACGACGAATTGGCGAACCACCTTGTAGTTGTAGGCCTGTTCGAGTGTTGCTGAGTTCATGGTCAATGCTTCCACGGTTGCAGAGTCTTGCCAGGCCACCCGGTCTGGCACGGGGTGCACTGTAGGAACCATGGACAAAACAAAACAGGCTCAGAAAAACAGCAATAATACGGATCAGATTTTCCTCAAGGCAGGCTGGATATCACGGCTACTGATATGGTTTTTTAGTTTTTACCTGGATCTGTAACGATCTGCGCCGCAAGCGCATAGTCGCCGCCTCACCCCAACGCGCCGTTGGGTCCTGTAGCGCAAGCTCGTCGAGCGAACACCAGGCAAGGCCATGACCGGCACGGCCCGAGCGGGCTGCCTGCGATGCCGGAGTGCCTCGCCATGCCACGGCTGTTCCGCGGTCCGGATGTCGCCGGTTTTGGGTACAGGGCCCGCAGCACGACCAGTACCGATGAGGACGAGGTAGGCACATGTATCAGTACGACGACTATGACCGGGCCCTGGTCTTTGAGCGGGTGGCGCAGTTTCGCGACCAGGTGGAGCGCTTCATGGAGGGCCAGCTGAGCGAGGAGGAGTTCCTGCCCCTGCGCCTGCAGAACGGCCTGTACCTGCAACGGCACGCCTACATGCTGCGGGTGGCGATCCCCTACGGCACCCTCAGCGCGCGGCAGATGCGCACCCTGGCCGGCATCGCCAGGGACTACGACCGCGGCTACGGGCACTTCACCACCCGCCAGAACCTGCAGTTCAACTGGATCGAGCTGACCCAGGTGCCGGACATTCTCGAGCGCCTGGCCGCGGTGGAAATGCACGCCATCCAGACTTCGGGCAACTGCGTGCGCAACATCACCACCGAGGCCTTCGCCGGGGTCGCCGCCGACGAGTTGCTGGACCCGCGGCCGCTGGCGGAAATCCTCCGCCAATGGTCGACCATCAACCCGGAGTTCCTGTTCCTGCCGCGCAAGTTCAAGATCGCCATCTGTTCGGCGGAGCAGGATCGCGCGGCGATCATGATGCATGACATCGGCCTGTACCTGTATCGCGCCGCCGACGACCAGATGCTGTTGCGGGTAATGGTCGGCGGCGGCCTGGGCCGCACTCCGATCCTCAGCCAGCAGATCCGCGAGGGCTTGCCCTGGCAGCACCTGTTGTCCTACGTCGAGGCGATCCTGCGGGTCTACAACCGCCATGGCCGGCGTGACAACAAGTACAAGGCGCGGATCAAGATCCTGGTCAAGGCCCTGGGCATCGAGGCGTTCGCCCGTGAAGTGGAGGAGGAGTGGCAGCACCTCAAGGAGGGGCCGGCGCAGCTTACCGAGGACGAATACCAGCGGGTTGCCAGCGCTTTCGTGCCGCCGATCTACGAACACCTGGGGGGCACCGACCTGGAATACGGCAGTCGCCTGGCGGAGGACGCGGGTTTCGCCCGCTGGGTGGCCCACAACGTGCAGCCGCACAAGGTCCCGGGCTACGCCAGCGTGGTGCTGTCGACCAAGCCGGGGTTGGCCGCGCCACCGGGGGATGTCACCGGATTGCAGATGGAGGCGGTGGCCGAGTGGTCGGAGCGTTTCGGCTTCGGCGAGATCCGCATCGCCCATGAGCAGAACATCGTCCTTCCGGATATACCCAAGTCGCAGCTGTACGAGCTCTGGCAACTGGCCTGCGACAAGGGCCTGGGTACCCCCAACGCCGGCCTGCTGACCGACATCATCGCCTGTCCGGGCGGCGACTTCTGTGCCCTGGCCAACGCTCGCTCGATTCCCATCACCCAGGCCATCCAGCAGCGTTTCGATGACCTGGACTATGTGCATGACCTGGGGGACATCAGCCTGAACATCTCCGGCTGCATGAATGCCTGCGGTCATCACCACATCGGCAATATCGGCATCCTTGGGGTCGACAAGAACGGCCAGGAGTGGTTCCAGATCACCCTCGGCGGCGCCCAGGGCAAGGACAGCGCCCTGGACAAGGTGATCGGCCCGTCGTTCAGCGCTGGGGAAATCCCCCTGGTGATCGAGCGCATCATCGGCACCTTCGTGCGCTATCGCGAGAGCGACGAGCCGTTCCTCGATACCTTGCAGCGCATCGGCCTGGAGCCGTTCAAGGAAAGGGTCTATTCCAAGGCGCAGGAGCTCTCGGCATGAACAACCTGTTGAGCTTGCAGGATGGCGAGGCGCGCCTGGTGGAGGACGATCCCTGGAGCCTGGTACGCGGTGTCGACGATCCCTTGCCCGAAGGGCCGCTGATCCTGCCGCTGGCTCGTTGGCTGATGCGCCGCATCGAGCATCATCCGGCCCGGGACGGTGTCTGGCTCGGCCCGGACGACGAGGTGGAAAGCCTCAAGCCCTGGCTCAAGTTGATCCCTGTGGTGGCGGTGGACTTTCCCAGCTTTCGCGATGGCCGGGGCTACAGCCAGGCCTACCTGCTGCGTACCCGCCTGGGCTGGATGGGCGAGCTGCGGGCCGTGGGCGATGTGCTGCGCGACCAGTTGAGCCACATGCGCCAATGCGGTTTCGACAGCTTCGCCGTGCGCGAGGACAAATGCGCCCTGGATGCGCTCAAGGGCCTGGCGGGCATGAGCGTGCTCTACGGGCGTTCGGTGATCGAGCCACGCCCGCTGTTTCGCCGGCGCTAGGAGGTGTTCGTGGCGTCGTCGGCCGGCGGTTCGAGGGTGGCGGCGCAAGTCCAGGCTTTTGGCTATACCTGTAGTTCCCCTAGCCAGTCCATGGCTGCTTCACCTACAGGAGTTATCCATGAAGCTTGCACTGACCCTCAGCACGCTGTGCCTCGCCACTCTCGCCATGGCGGGGTGTTCCAGCAACGAGACCCGGCCCGAGGACTATTCCGGGTTCCTCAGTGACTACAGCCTGCTCAAGGAGGCCAAGTCGCCGTCCGGGGTGCAGGTCATGCGCTGGATCGACCCCAAGCTCAAGCTGGATCAGTATCGCAGTGTGTACATCGAGCCCACCCAGTTCCATCCGCAGCCACAGCCGACGGTGAAGATTCCCCAATCCACCCTGACCGGCATCACCCGCTACTACGATGAAGCGCTCAAGCGCGAGCTGGGCAAATCCATGCCGCTGGCAACCGGTCCCGGGCCGGGCGTGGTGGTGGTACGGGCGGCGATCACTGCGGTGAGCAGCAAGACCGAAGGGCTCAAGCCCTATGAAATCATCCCGGTGGCCCTGGTGGCGGCTGCGGTGAGCACCGCCAGTGGTATCCGCGACCAGGAGACCACCCTGGGCACCGAGGCAGCCTTCCTCGACGGTGGTGATGGCCGAGTGATCGCCGAAGTGGTGCGCAAGGGCACTGGCAAGCCGTTGGCGAACGATACCCAGGTGATGCAGGCCAGCGATGTGCAGAGCGTTATCGATAGCTGGGCTTCGGACCTGCACCAGTCCTATGTGCAATTGAAGAACAAATGAGCCGCGCGGCGCTGCCCGGCCTGGCCGGGGCAGCGCTTTCAATAACGGCTACGCGCCAGCTGGTTGTAGTGATAGAGCATCTGGTCGTAGCCCTGGGTCACGGCGTGGAAGTCCTCGCCCAGGCGTTGCGGCTCGGCATGCTGCAGCCAGTCCCGATGCAGGGTGTCCAGGGCCTGCAGGTAATGCTGGCTGGGGGCGGCGATCAGTTGCCAGAGGTACAGGGCTTCGCGGGTTTCCTGGTCCTGGATGCTGCCGATGAACTGTTGCCGGGCCTCCCAGGCCTGGCGCAGTTCCTGGGTGGCCTGGGTCAGTTGCGCCGGGGTCAGGGTGCGCTGGCGGATACCGTCGTCGAGCAAGTCCATGGTGCTTCTGGCCTGGATCATGTAGTTGAGCAAAGCCCAGTGGACGTTACGGCCCAGGCGCTGCTCCAGGCGTTGCAACTGCTGGGGGCGATGCTCGACATCCTGCGGCAGTAGCAGCTGGCGGACAGCATTCGAGGCTTGCAGATAGTCCGGGGCCTGGATCTCCAATTGCCGTACCAGTTCATCGAGCTGTGCCTCATCCAGCGTTCGACCAAGCCCCAGGCGGTGCATGTGTGCATCCTTGGTCAAGGCGACGAAGCGCGCGAGCACTTGCTGGTAGCGTTCGGTGGCGGCCAGCAGGGGGTTGCCGGGGTCGAGGCGGCGCAGTTTGGCGCCAATGTCGCCACTGCAGGAGCTGCGATAGGCCAGATCGATGTCCGGGCCGCCCTGGCTGCTCAGGTCATAGGCTCCAGGGGCTGTCGAGCGTGGCTTGCCCTCGGCCAGGTAGGCCTGGTGCACCATGCGCCAGGGCACATCCACCTGGTTCATGCAGTCGATGATCGGATTCAGGGCATTGGCCTGGGCGGTGTAGGGGCTGTCCCGGTTATCGAGCCAGAGGCCGATTTGTCCCAGCTGCGTGCCGGAGCCGGCCAGCCCGAACAGGGTCAATCCCAGGCCCAGGCTGATCGCAAACAACCAATTGGGGTTCATGGCGTGCCCTCCCGGCCGTACCACTGGGCGCTGGTGGCCGGCGCGGCGCAGCCCGGGGCATTGGCCGGCATCCGTGCGCACAGGCGTTCGCTCCATTGTTGCAGGCCCTGGTTGGCGGTGACCGTGCCGTAGTCGCCCACCAGCTTGATCGCCACCAGGGCGATGGCCAGCAGCACACAGCCCAGCCCGCCCAGCAGGCGTCGTTGCCAGGGCGCGAGCTGGCGCCAGGAAATACCGTGCTTGACCTCGATATTGCGCGCCAGGGCGACGCTCGGCAGCACTGCCAGGTAAACCATCGCGCTGATCGGGCCGCAGATGTAACCCAGGGCCGGGCCGAGCACGGCCACCGGCAGCAGGTCACGCAGGGGCAGCAAGCGTTGGCCGGGATTCAGCCAGCCTGGCAGGCGGCTGCCAAGACGATGGTCGTGGGCCCACAGGCAATGGGCCAGGGGTTGCCAGAGCCAATGCAGGAGCGCCGCGGAGCCAGCGAAACAGGCGCTCCAGAACAGCGTGACCCCGATGATCTCTCCCAGGCTGTTGCCTTGTGGGGCGTAGCGGGCCACGGCTCCTGCCAGGCAGGCGCTGAACAGCGCCAGGTACATCGGCCAGGAGTCGAACGCGAATTCCCAGTCACGCCAGAAGAATGGGGTGCCACCCGGCATCTCGGCCGCCACCTGCGGGTAATAGGCGTGCAGGTGCGAGCTGAGCTTGCGGCATGCGGCCCAGTCCTCTTCGGCGAGGCGTCGGGCGAAGGCTCGGCGGCGCTGCAGGCTGATGGGTGCCAACAGCAGGTAGGCCGCTCGTTGCTCCGGCGAGGCCGGTGGTTGGCTGGCTAGAGCTCGCTGGTTGGCGATGAACGCCAGGCCTTCCTCACGCACCAGCAGGCGGTTCCATTCGTGTTCGGGGCAAAGGTTGTCTTTTCCGCGCTTCCAGCCTTGGCCGAGGCACAGGGCCTGGAACAGCGTGCTGGACCAATAGGGGTTGTCCGCGAGCATTTGCGCCAGGCACTGATTGAACCAGTGGCGCTGGTCCAGCTCATCCAGCCAGCCGTGGGTGGCGCGGTTGGCATAGCTGTGGAGGAAGGCTTCGTCGTCCTGTCGGTCCAGGGCGCTGCGCAGGGATTGTTCCAGGGCCTGGCGGCATTGGCGCAGCAGGGCGTCGGTGAGGTACTCCGGCAGGTCCAGGTGTTGCCAGGCGCTCAGCCAGTGGAAGGTTTCGAAGCCCCAGGCCAGTAACTGCCCGGACTGTTCCGGGCGCTCCACGCAATGGCGCAGCAGGCCCAGTTCGAACTCCAGTGCGCAACCGCTGGCGATCGCTTGCTCATGGCGTTGATCCAGTTGCTCGATACGAATCCCTTCCAGCAGCGGGGCGACCCGCTGCGCCGGAGTCAGTTGCACGGTGGGTTTTACTGTCGCCAGGTTATCGGACGGCTCATCGGCCGCGCCGGTATCGGGCTCTGGTTCTTCGTCCAGCCACTGCGCCTGCTCCATGGCTTGCTCATAGGCATCGCGCAGGCGCTGGAAAGCCTCCGGGTCTTCGTCCGGGCGGGTCTGTTTCAGCAGCTTGGCGTAATGGCGCTTGATCGTGCGGGTGTCAGGGGTGGCCGGCAGGCCGAGCAGGGTCCAGCAACTCATTGGGCGGTACGACTCCGTGAAAACCGCGGCGGGGCTCGTTAGTGGCGCGATGATACTACGGTCTACAACCGATCCACGAGAAAAAACCAAGGGGTGGATGCGGCGAGAAGTGCGGGATGCCGAAGCTGCTACTTAATGTGCTTTGTATTCATGACCATTCATTTTGAGTGGTTTATTTAAAGTGATTTCTAGAATAGAAAAAATATATATAAAACATATAGATATGATTGTTATGTGATCTTGTTTGTACGTTTTTCTCGACTCTGGATGAGGTTTTTTCGGGAGCGTCCGTTTCCAGCTCCTGCTGTTGCGGGTAGCGGCGATGCCGTCATGGCTTGTCCATGGAGCTGCGAAGTCCCTGGATAGAGTGAGAACCGTGCGTTGGCCGCCGCTAACGGCCGCGGGGCTTGTTGGACAATTTATCCAGCGGGCATAGGTGCTTGCGCCGTTTCATGCTTAACTTCGGCCTCTCGACGATTTTCCATCACTCCCGCAAAGGACTCCGCTCATGGCTCAAGTCACCCTCAAAGGCAATCCGGTCCAGGTCAACGGCCAACTGCCGCAAGTCGGCTCCAAGGCGCCTGCATTCTCCCTGGTGGGCGCCGGCCTCGCCGATGTCTCCCTGGCCAGCCTTGCCGGCAAGCGCAAGGTGCTGAACATCTTCCCAAGCGTCGACACTCCGACCTGCGCGACCTCGGTGCGCAAGTTCAATGCCCAGGCCAATGACCTGGTCAACACCGTGGTGCTGTGCATCTCCGCCGACCTGCCGTTCGCCCAGGCGCGCTTCTGCGGCGCCGAAGGCCTGGAAAACGTACAGAACCTGTCGACCCTGCGTGGCCGCGAATTCATCGAGAACTACGGCGTGGCCATCGCCGACGGCCCGCTGGCCGGCCTGACCGCCCGTGCCGTGGTGGTACTGGATGAAAACGACCAGGTACTGCACAGCGAGCTGGTCAAGGAGATCGCCGAGGAGCCGAACTACGACGCTGCCCTGGCCGTGCTCAAGTAAGGGCTTTTACAATTATTCACGGCCTGGCTTGCCCAGGCCGTTTTTATTTGTGCTTCAGTAAGTTAGCGACACACTTTGAAAACGTCAGGCAAAGGTAAATTGCCGGTAAAGGCCCTTTGCTAAAACCGCTCTAGTGCTTATCTTTCAGCCTTCTCAAAAGACTCTCCCACGCGCCCAATGGTTGATCACTCCATGCAATCCTCTGCTACCCGCAACTCCCGCCGCTGGCTGTTCGGCCTGTTTGTCCTGCTGCTGGTCGCTGGCCTGTGCTGGAAATTCTGGCCAGCCAGCAGCACCCACAAGGATGCGGCGCAGCAGAAGGCCGCCAGCGGGCATACCGGCCGCAGCGGTAGCATGCGTCCCGGCTTCGGTGGCGCCAGTGGGCCGATTCCGGTGCGGGTGCTGCCGGTGACCCGGGGGGATTTCCCGCTGTACTACAAGGCCCTGGGTACGGTGACCGCGCTGAACACCATCAACGTGCGCAGCCGGGTGGCGGGAGAGCTGGTCAAGGTCAACTTCGAGGAAGGGCAGATGGTCAAGGCTGGCGACCTGTTGGCGCAGATCGATCCGCGGCCCTACCAGAACGCCTTGCTCCAGGCCGAGGGCACCCTGTTGCAGAATCAGGCGCAGTTGAAGAACGCCCAGATCGACCTCGAGCGCTATCGCGGGCTGTATGCCCAGGACAGCGTCGCCAAGCAGACCCTGGACAACGCCGTGGCGCTGGTGGGCCAGTACCAGGGCACGGTCAAGACCAACCAGGCGGCGGTCAACGATGCCCGGCTCAACCTCGAGTTCACCAATATCCGCGCGCCCATCGCCGGGCGCCTGGGCCTGCGCCAGCTGGACGTGGGCAACCTGGTGGCGGCCAATGACACCACGGCGCTGGTGATCATCACCCAGACCCAGCCCATCAGCGTGGCCTTCACCCTGCCGGAAAACAGCCTGGAAACCGTACTCGCCCGTTATCACGGCGGCGCTCGGCTGCCGGTGGAGGCCTGGGACCGTGGCGACCTCAAGTTGCAGGCCAGCGGCGTGCTGCAGAGCCTGGACAACCAGATCGACACTACGACCGGCACCCTGAAGTTCAAGGCGCGCTTCGATAACCGCGACCAGGGCCTGTTCCCCAACCAGTTCGTCAACGTGCGCCTGCTGGCCGACACCCAGAAGAACGTGGTGCTGGCCCCTTCGGCGGCGATCCAGTTCGGTACCAACGGCACTTTCGTCTATGCCATGGATGGGGACCACAAGGTCAAGATCCAGCAACTCAAGGTCGGCGCCAGCAACGGCGACTCGACGGTGATCACCGAGGGTCTCAAGGCGGGCGATCGGGTGGTGATGGAAGGGACCGATCGCCTGAAGGATGGCAGCGAGGTGGAAGTGGTCAATGACGCCATCGATGTGCCGACCACTCCGACCGAACACCTGCAAGGCCAGCCTGCGGGCCCGGCCAGTGCCCCGGCCAATGCCAAGCCGGTCGATGGCAAGGCACAAAAGGCCGGCGCATGAATTTCTCGCGGCTGTTCATCCTCCGTCCGGTAGCCACCACCCTGAGCATGCTGGCCATTGTCCTGGCCGGCCTGATCGCCTATCGCCTGCTGCCGGTCTCGGCCTTGCCACAGGTGGACTACCCGACCATCCGGGTCATGACCCTGTACCCCGGAGCCAGCCCGGATGTGATGACCAGCGCGGTCACCGCGCCCCTGGAACGCCAGTTCGGGCAGATGCCGGGCCTGACCCAGATGGCCTCCACCAGCTCCGGTGGCGCTTCGGTACTGACCCTGCGCTTCAGCCTCGATATCAATATGGATGTGGCCGAACAGCAGGTGCAGGCCGCGATCAACGCCGCCACCAACCTGCTGCCCAAGGACCTGCCGGCACCGCCGGTGTACAACAAGGTCAACCCGGCGGACACCCCGGTGCTGACCCTGGCCATCACTTCCAAGACCATGCTGCTGCCCAAGCTCAATGACCTGGTGGACACCCGCATGGCGCAGAAGATCGCCCAGATCAGCGGCGTGGGCATGGTCAGCATCGCCGGCGGCCAGCGCCAGGCCGTGCGGATCAAGGTCAATCCCGAGGCCCTGGCGGCCAACGGCCTGAACCTTTCGGACGTGCGTACGCTGATCGCCGCGTCCAACGTCAACCAGCCCAAGGGCAACTTCGACGGCCCGACCCGGGTGTCGATGCTCGACGCCAACGACCAGCTGACCTCGCCCAAGGACTATGCCGAGCTGATCCTGGCCTACAAGAACGGCGCGCCCTTACGCCTCAAGGATGTGGCCGAGATCGTCGATGGCGCCGAGAACGAGCGCCTGGCCGCCTGGGCCAACGAGAACCAGGCGGTGCTGCTGAACATCCAGCGCCAGCCCGGGGCCAACGTCATCGAGGTGGTGGACCGGATCAAGGCCATGCTGCCGAGCATCACCGACAACCTGCCGGCGGGCCTGGATGTCACCGTGCTGACCGATCGCACCCAGACCATCCGCGCCTCGGTCACCGATGTGCAGCACGAACTGTTCATCGCCATCGCCCTGGTGGTGATGGTGACCTTCCTGTTCCTGCGTCGGGCCAGCGCCACCGTGATCCCGTCGATCGCCGTGCCGTTGTCGCTGATCGGCACCTTCGGCGTGATGTACCTGGCCGGGTTCTCGGTGAACAACCTGACCCTGATGGCGTTGACGATTGCCACCGGCTTCGTGGTGGATGACGCCATCGTCATGCTGGAGAACATCTCGCGCTTCATCGAGGAGGGCGACAGCCCGTTGCAGGCGGCGCTCAAGGGGGCCAAGCAGATCGGCTTCACCCTGATCTCCCTGACCCTGTCCCTGATCGCGGTGCTGATCCCGCTGCTGTTCATGGCCGATGTGGTCGGGCGGTTGTTCCGTGAGTTCGCCATCACCCTGGCGGTGGCGATCCTGATTTCCCTGGTGGTGTCCCTGACCCTGACCCCGATGATGTGCGCGCGGTTGCTCAAGCCCGAGCCCAAGGAGCACGAGCAGGGGCGGTTCTATCGCGCCAGCGGCGCCTGGATCGACTGGCTGATCGCAGGCTACGGGCGCCAGCTGCAATGGGTGCTCAAGCACCAGTTCCTGACCTTGCTGGTGGCCATCGGCACCCTGGCGTTGACGGTATTTCTCTACCTGATAGTGCCCAAGGGTTTCTTCCCGGTGCAGGACACCGGGGTCATCCAGGGGATTTCCGAGGCGCCGCAATCGGTGTCCTTCGCCGCCATGAGCCAACGCCAGCAGGACTTGGCCAAGGTCATCCTGCAAGATCCGGCGGTACAGAGCCTGTCATCCTACATCGGGGTCGACGGCGACAACGCCACCCTCAACAGCGGCCGCCTGCTGATCAACCTCAAGCCCCACAGCCAGCGCGACCTCAGCGCCGCCCAGGTGATCGCGCGGTTGCAGCCGCAAGTGGACAAGCTGCTGGGCATCCGCCTGTTCATGCAGCCGGTACAAGACCTGACCATCGAAGACCGGGTCAGCCGTACCCAGTACCAGTTCAGCCTGTCGTCGCCCGATGCCGACCTGCTGAGCCTGTGGAGCGATCGCCTGGTGGAGGCCCTGGCCCAGCGTCCGGAGCTCACCGATGTGGCCAGCGACCTGCAGGACAAGGGCTTGCAGGTGTACCTGGTGATCGACCGTGACGCCGCCTCCCGGCTGGGAGTCTCGGTGTCGAACATCACCGATGCCCTGTACGACGCCTTCGGCCAGCGACAGATTTCCACCATCTATACCCAGGCCAGCCAGTACCGGGTGGTGCTCCAGGCCCAGGCCGGGGAGCGCATCGGGCCCCAGGCCCTGGACCAGATCCACGTCAAGACCACCGATGGCGGGCAGGTGCGCCTGTCCAGCCTGGCCCATGTCGAGGAGCGCCAGGCTCAACTGGCGATCGCCCATATCGGCCAGTTCCCGGCGGTGATGATGTCCTTCAACCTGGCGCCCGGGGTGGCGCTGGGCGAGGCGGTCAAGGTCATCGAGCAGGTACAGCAGGAGATAGGCATGCCGGTGGGGGTGCAGACCCGCTTCCAGGGCGCGGCGCAGGCCTTCCAGGCTTCGCTGTCCAGTACCTTGCTGCTGATCCTGGCGGCGGTGGTGACCATGTACATCGTGCTCGGCGTGCTCTACGAGAGCTACATCCACCCGGTCACCATCCTTTCCACCTTGCCCTCGGCAGCGGTGGGGGCCTTGCTGGCGCTGATCCTCAGCGGCAACGACCTGGGCATGATCGCGATCATCGGCATCATCTTGCTGATCGGTATCGTCAAGAAGAACGCGATCATGATGATCGACTTCGCCCTCGATGCCGAACGGCACCAGGGCATGGATCCGCAGCAGGCCATCTACCAGGCGGCATTGCTGCGTTTCCGGCCGATCCTCATGACCACCCTGGCGGCACTGTTCGGCGCCGTGCCACTGATGCTGGCCACCGGTTCCGGCGCCGAGCTGCGCCAGCCCCTGGGCCTGGTGATGGTGGGTGGCCTGCTGGTGAGCCAGGTCCTGACCCTCTTCACGACGCCCGTTATCTACCTGTACTTCGACCGCTTGGGCCGCCGGTTTGCCAAGCCCGCCGTAGGAGAAGTGGTGTGAGGGGCGTGAGCGGCAAGTTGCAAGCTGCAAGCGGCAAGCCGGAGCAAAAGCCAGAGCCGCTGCTGGGCGTCCTGCTTTGCTCTTGTAGCTTGCAGCTTGAAGCTTGGAGCTGCCGCCCATGAACCTCTCCGGACCGTTCATCAAGCGCCCGGTGGCGACCATGCTGCTGTCACTGGCGATCATGCTGCTGGGTGGCGTCAGCTTCGGCCTGTTGCCGGTTGCGCCGTTGCCGCAGATGGATTTCCCGGTGATCGTGGTCCAGGCCAGCCTGCCCGGGGCCAGCCCCGAGGTCATGGCCTCCACCGTGGCCACGCCCCTGGAGCGTTCCTTCGGCGCCATCGCCGGGATCGACACCATGAGCAGCCGATCCAGCCAGGGTTCGACCCGGGTGATCCTGCAATTCGACCTGGGTCGCGACATCGATGGCGCGGCGCGGGAAGTGCAGGCGGCGATCAACGCCTCGCGCAACCTGTTGCCCAGCAGCATGCGCAGCATGCCCACCTACAAGAAGGTCAACCCGTCCCAGGCGCCGATCATGGTGCTGTCCTTGACCTCCGACGTGCTGGAGAAGGGCCAGCTCTACGACCTGGCCTCGACGATCCTGTCCCAGAGCCTGTCCCAGGTTCAGGGGGTGGGCGAGGTACAGGTCGGTGGCAGCTCGCTGCCGGCGGTGCGCATCGAACTGGAGCCGCAACTGCTCAACCAGTACGGGGTGGCCCTGGACGACGTACGCAACGCCATCGCCAATGCCAACCAGCGCCGGCCCAAGGGCTCGGTGGAGGATGACCAGCGGCTGTGGCAGATCCAGGCCAACGACCAGCTGGAGAAGGCCCGTGATTACGAACCGCTGATCATCCACTACAACAACGGCGCGGCCCTGCGCCTGAAGGACGTGGCCAAGGTCAGCGATGGCGTCGAGGATCGCTACAACAGCGGCTTCTTCAACGACGACGCCGCCGTGCTGCTGGTGATCAACCGGCAGGCCGGGGCCAACATCATCGAGACGGTGAACGAGATCAAGGCCCAGTTGCCGGCGTTGCAGGCGGTGCTGCCGGCCAGCGTCAAGCTCAACCTGGCCATGGATCGCTCCCCGGTGATCAAGGCCACCCTGCATGAGGCGGAGATGACCCTGCTGATCGCCGTGGTCCTGGTGATCCTGGTGGTATTCCTGTTCCTGGGCAACTTGCGCGCCTCGGTGATCCCGACCCTGGCAGTACCGGTATCGCTGGTGGGCACCTTCGCCGTCATGTACCTGTACGGCTTTTCCCTGAACAACCTGTCGCTGATGGCGCTGATCCTGGCCACGGGATTGGTGGTGGACGATGCCATCGTGGTCCTGGAGAACATCTCCCGGCATATCGACGAGGGCGTGAAGCCGCTGAAGGCTGCCTACATGGGGGCCAAGGAGGTGGGCTTCACCCTGTTGTCGATGAACGTCTCGCTGGTGGCGGTGTTCCTGTCGATCCTGTTCATGGGCGGGATCATCGAGAGCCTGTTTCGCGAGTTCTCCATCACCCTGGCGGCGGCCATCGTGGTCTCGCTGGTGGTGTCCCTGACCCTGACGCCCATGCTCTGCGCCCGCTGGCTCAAGCCCCACCTGCCGGGACAGGAGAATGCCCTGCAGCGCTGGAGCCGGCGCAGCAACGACTGGATGGTCGGCAAGTACGCCAGCAGCCTGGACTGGGTGCTACGGCATCGACGCCTGACCCTGCTCAGCCTGCTGCTGACCATTGGCGTCAACGTCGCCTTGTATGTAGTGGTGCCCAAGACCTTCATGCCCCAGCAGGACACTGGCCAGTTGATCGGTTTCGTCCGTGGCGACGACGGCCTGTCTTTCAGCGTGATGCAGCCGAAGATGGAGATCTTCCGCCGCGCCGTGCTCAAGGATGAGGCGGTGGAGAGCGTGGCCGGCTTCATCGGTGGCTCCAACGGCACCAACAACGCCTTCATGCTGGTGCGCCTGAAACCCATCAAGGAGCGCAGTATCTCGGCGCAGAAGGTCATCGAGCGCCTGCGCAAGGAGATGCCCAAGGTGCCCGGGGCCCAGCTGATGCTGATGGCCGACCAGGACCTGCAGTTCGGTGGTGGCCGCGAACAGACCACCTCGCAGTATTCCTACATCCTGCAGAGCGGCGACCTGGGCGAACTGCGCGAGTGGTACCCGAAGGTGGTCGCGGCGTTGCGGGCCTTGCCCGAGCTGACCGCCATCGATGCCCGGGACGGCCACGGTGCGCAACAGGTGACCCTGGTGGTGGACCGTGACCAGGCCAAGCGCCTGGGGGTGGACATGGACATGGTCACCGCGGTGCTCAACAACGCCTACAGCCAGCGGCAGATCTCCACCATCTACGACAGCCTCAACCAGTACCAGGTGGTGATGGAGGTCAATCCCAAGTACGCCCAGGACCCGATCACCCTGAACCAGGTGCAGGTGATCACCGCCGACGGGGCTCGGATCCCGTTGTCGACCATCGCCCATTACGAGAGCAGCCTGGAAGACGATCGGGTCAGCCACGAGGGCCAGTTCGCCTCGGAGAGCATTTCCTTCGACATGGCTGAAGGCATCACCGTGGAGCAGGGCACTGCCGCCATCGAACGGGCGATCGCCAAGCTGGGCATGCCCGAGGACGTGATCATCAAGATGGCCGGCACCGCCGACGCCTTCGCCGCCACCCAGAAAAGCCAGCCGTTCATGATCCTCGGTGCGCTGCTGGCGGTGTACCTGGTGCTCGGGGTGCTCTACGAGAGCTACATCCACCCGCTGACCATCCTTTCTACCTTGCCCTCGGCCGGCGTCGGCGCCTTGCTCTCGATCTACGTGCTGGGCAGCGAGTTCAGCCTGATTTCGCTGCTGGGGCTGTTCCTGCTGATCGGCGTGGTGAAGAAGAACGCGATCCTGATGATCGACCTGGCGCTGCAACTGGAACGGCATGAGAAGCTCGATCCGCTGCAGTCGATCCGCAGTGCCTGCCTGCAGCGCCTGCGGCCGATCCTGATGACCACCCTGGCGGCGATCCTCGGCGCCTTGCCGCTGCTGCTGGGCACCGCCGAGGGCTCGGAGATGCGCCAGCCCCTGGGCCTGACCATCATCGGCGGCCTGGTCTTCAGCCAGATCCTGACCCTCTACACCACCCCGGTGGTCTACCTCTATCTCGACCGCCTGCGCCACAAGTTCAACCACTGGCGTGGGGTCCGTACCGATGCCGCTCTGGAAACGCCGCTATGACCGAACACTCGTCCCGTCCCGTTTCGCTGTTGTCCGCCCAGCGCCTGGCCATGGCCCGGGGCTCACGGGCCCTGAGCCTGGGCCTGTGCGTGCTGTTGCTCAGCGCCTGCGCCATCGGTCCCGACTACCAGCGACCCGAAGTGGCCGAGCCTGCGCAATACAAGGCCGCCGAGGGCTGGCGCCAGGCCAGTCCCAGCGATGCCCTGGCCCGTGGCGCCTGGTGGGAGCTGTATGGCGATACCCAGCTCAATGGCCTGGTGGCCCAGCTCAATAGCGCCAACCAGAGCGTGGCCCAGGCCGAAGCCCAGTACCGCCAGGCCCAGGCCCTGGTGCGTAGTTCCCGCGGGGCGTTCTTTCCCAGTGTCGACCTGAGTGCCGGCAAGACCCGCGCCAGCCAGGGCACCGGCAGCAGCAGCTCGGCCCTGAGCAGTTCCAGCAGCGGTATCCGCGACACCTATAACACCCAGCTGGGGGTGAGTTGGGAGGCCGATATCTGGGGCAAGCTGCGCCGTGGCCTGGAGGCCAACGAGGGCAGTGCCGAGGCGAGCTTCGCCGACCTGGCGGCCATGCGCCTGAGCCAGCAGTCCGAACTGGTGCAGAACTACCTGCAACTGCGGGTGATCGATGAGCAGAAGCGCCTGCTGCAAGATACGGTGGTGGCCTATCAGCGGTCCCTGACCATGACGCAGAACCAGTACCAGGCCGGAGTCGCCGGCAAGGACGCGGTGGCCCAGGCCCAGACCCAGCTCAAGAGCACCCAGGCCGACCTGATCGACCTGATCTGGCAGCGCGCTCAGTTCGAGAACGCCATTGCGGTGCTGATCGGCGTGCCGCCGGCCGAGTTCAAGCTGGCCGAGGTGCAGAACGTCCCGCTACTGCCCCAGGTCCCCCTGGGCGTGCCTTCGCAATTGCTGGAGCGGCGCCCCGACATCGCCTCGGCCGAGCGGGCGATGATGGCGGCCAACGCCAATATCGGCGTGGCCAAGGCCGCCTATTATCCGGACCTGACCCTGAGCATGGCCGGCGGCTATAGCAGCAGCACCTACTCCAACTGGATCACGTTGCCGAACCGTTTCTGGTCGGTGGGGCCGAAACTGGCGATGACCCTGTTCGATGGCGGCCAGCGCTCGGCGGAGGTGGACCGCACGGTCGCGGTATACGACCAGACCGTGGCCAAGTACCGGCAGACCGTGCTCGACGGCTTTCGCGAGGTCGAGAACTACATGACCCAGCTCAAGGTCCTGGAGGACGAGGCGGGCGTGCGCCAGCAGGCCCTGGACTCGGCCCGCGATGCCCTGCGCCTGACCGAGAACCAGTACAAGGCTGGGCTCATCGGCTATCTGGATGTGGTCACCAGCCAGACCACCGCGCTGAGCAATGAGCGCAGTGTCCTGAGCCTGTTGCAGAGTCGCCTGATCGCCAGCGTGCAACTGATCGCGGCCCTGGGCGGCGGCTGGGATGGCCAGTTGCAGGTCAGCGAGCAGAAGTAGCCGGGAGCGGGGCAGCCATGGAGTCCCGCCACGACCGCGCGATACACAGCCTTCGCGATCGTCGTCAGCAGCTACAGTATTTGCTGTCGACGCCGATAAAGCAGGAAGCAACCGAGATTGTCCGGCGCCGGTCGAAAGACGCTCCTGTGAATGTGCCAAGGCCATGTCCATGAGCTTTGTAGGGGCTTGTGGACCCTCTGTCAGACTGATGGCCTTTTGCTAACTTTATGGATGCGTTATTTCC
The DNA here is from genome assembly GCF_002112765.1 of Pseudomonas sp. B6(2017). Classification (NCBI taxonomy): domain Bacteria; kingdom Pseudomonadati; phylum Pseudomonadota; class Gammaproteobacteria; order Pseudomonadales; family Pseudomonadaceae; genus Pseudomonas; species Pseudomonas sp. B6(2017). The sequence continues at coordinate 44,944 of NZ_NEIQ01000011.1, forward strand.
TGCAATCAGTACAATCTGCGGTTTTGCCCGCCGCGCAGGGATGTCGGCACAACGGCCAAGAGACGCCTAATGCTCATCGGTAGCTACTCCCCCGCACTGGTCCTGATCTCCATTTTCGTGGCGATCCTCGCTTCCTATACCGCTCTGGATCTCACCGGCCGCATAGCCACCGCCCAGGGACGCGCGGCCTACCTGTGGATGGGCGGCGGCGCTTTGGCCATGGGCATCGGCGTCTGGTCCATGCATTTCATCGGCATGCTGGCCTTTTCATTGCCCATCGACCTGGGCTACGACATTGGCCTCACCGCGCTGTCGTTGCTGATTTCCTTCCTGTCTTGCGGCTTCGCCCTATGGCTGGTGAGCCAGCCGCGCCTGCCAGTGATGCAGTTGCTGTTCGGGGCGCTGATCATGGGCTCGGGAATCAGCGGCATGCACTACACCGGCATGGCGGCCCTGCGCATGCAGCCGGGTATCGACTACGACCCGCAGCTGTTCGGCGCTTCGCTGCTGATCGCCTTCGGTGCGTCGCTGGCGGCGCTGTGGATCGCCTTCCGCCTGCGCCAGAACACGCCCTACGTACGCCTGGTGCGCACCGGCGCGGCGATCATCATGGGCTTCGCCATCGTCGGCATGCACTACACCGGCATGGCCGCCGCACGATTTTCCGGGGGCAGCTTCTGCGGTGCCCTGGCCGACGGCCTGAGTGGCAAGGGCCTGGACAACCTGGTGCTGATCACCACCCTGGCGGTGTTGATCATCGCCTTGCTGACCTCGGTGCTCGATGCTCGCCTGGAGGCGCGCACCGCCGTGCTGGCGCAGTCCCTGACCGAGGCCAACAAGGAACTCACCCAACTGGCCCTGCACGACACCCTGACCGGCTTGCCGAACCGCATCCTGCTGGCCGACCGCATCGACCAGGCCATGCACCGGGTCACCGCCCACGGTGGCTGCTTTGCCCTGATGTTCATCGACCTGGACGGTTTCAAGCCGGTCAACGACGCCTTCGGCCACCACATGGGCGACCAACTCCTGCGCGAGGTGGCCCAGCGCCTGCGCGAGGATCTGCGCAGCGAAGATACCCTGGCCCGGATCGGCGGCGACGAGTTCGTGCTGCTGGTGCAGCTTGCCGAGCCCGACGACGCCTTGCGCCTGGCGTCGCGCCAGGTGGGCTTGGTATCGCGTTCGTTCAAGGTGGCCGAGCACGAGCTGCAGATCTCCGCCAGCATCGGCATCGCGGTGTATCCGGGCAATGGCCAGAGCGCCCAGGAACTCTTGATGAACGCCGATGCCGCGATGTATCACGCCAAGGGCACCGGCAAGAACGGCTACAGCTTTTTCGATGCCTCGATGAACAACAATGCCCGGCGCCAGCTGCAGTTGCTCCAGGACCTGCGCAATGCCCTGGAACACCATCAGTTCCGCCTGCACTACCAGCCCAAGTTCGATGCCGTCGACGGCCGGCCGGTAGGGGCCGAGGCCTTGTTGCGCTGGGAGCATCCGCAGCACGGGCTGCTGATGCCGGACAAGTTCATCGAGCTGGCGGAGAAGACCGGCCTGATCATTTCCATCGGTGAGTGGGTGCTGGACGAAGCCTGCCGGCAGATGCAGCAGTGGTACGCCGAGGGTTATACCGATTGGCGCATCGCGGTGAACCTGTCGGCCATGCAGTTTTGCCATGGGGGGCTGGTCAACAGCGTGTCCGGCGCCTTGCAGCGCTACCACCTGCCGGCCAACAACCTGACCCTGGAGATCACCGAGACCACGGCGATGCATGATGCCGATGTCAGCATGATCGTCCTGCAGCAATTGGCGGACATGGGAGTGGACCTGTCCATCGACGATTTCGGCACCGGCTATTCGAGCCTGATGTACCTCAAGCGCTTGCCGGCCAACGAACTGAAGATCGACCGTGGCTTCGTCCGTGACCTGGAGCACGACAGCGACGACGCCGCCATCGTCTCGGCCATCGTCGCCCTGGGCCAGGCCCTGGGCCTGCGGATCGTCGCCGAAGGGGTGGAGACCGGTGTGCAACGGACCTTTCTCACCGAGCTTGGGTGCGATTCGCTGCAAGGCTACTACCTCGGCCACCCTATGCCTCCCGAGCGATTCCTCCAGGGTTTGCGCCAGAACCTGCAGAAACTCGAACGCGAAGCCTGAGTCCTGCAGGCAGCTGCGCCGCCGCAAGCCCTGGCGCACGATGCTCCAGGCTCGCCCCGTTACCTGGTCCTGCGCCCACCGTGCAGGCGTGCACAGCCTGCGGCAGCGGCTGCACAGAGCCTGTGCCTGGCCGATTGCGCCAAGGGCGGTCGGTTGCGGTTTTCATCACTGGCTGCGCGGTGTTTAATGGCTCGCGTTGAAATGATCAGTGAGGGAGTTGGCAGCATGGACAAAGTCATCGTCATCACCGGTGGCGGGCGGGGGATCGGCGCAGCCACGGCGTTGCTGGCCGCGCAGCAGGGTTTCAAGGTGTGTATCAACTACCAGGCCGACGAGCAGTCGGCCCAGCAGGTCCTGGAGCAGGTCCGTGCCCTGGGCGCCCAGGCGATCGCCGTACGGGCCGATGTCAGTATCGAAGATGAAGTCATCGGCCTGTTCCAGCGGGTCGACGCCGAGCTGGGCCGGGTTACGGCGCTGGTCAACAATGCCGGCACCGTGGGGCAGAAGTCGCGCCTGGAGGAAATGTCCGAGTTCCGCATCCAGAAGATCATGAAGACCAACGTCATGGGGCCGATCCTCTGCGCCAAGCACGCGGTGCTGCGCATGTCGCCGCGCCATGGCGGGCAGGGCGGCAGCATCGTCAACGTGTCATCGGTGGCGGCACGCCTGGGCTCGCCTGGCGAGTACATCGACTACGCGGCTTCCAAGGGCGCGCTGGACACCTTCACCATCGGCCTGGCCAAGGAAGTGGCGGGCGAGGGCATCCGCGTCAACGCCGTGCGCCCGGGCTATATCTATACCGATTTCCATGCGCTCAGCGGCGATGCCGACCGTGTCAGCAAGCTGGAGAGCGCCATCCCCATGGGCCGCGGCGGGCGTCCGGACGAGGTGGCCGAGGCCATCGTCTGGCTGCTGTCGGACAAGGCCTCCTATGCCACCGGCACCTTCGTCGACCTGGGCGGCGGTCGCTGATTCCTGGTCCATGAGCCGGTTTGTCGGCCAATAGCCCCTTAGCCTGGCACCAGACTGCGGATGCCAGGGTTCAGGGCAACGCGTCGACGGTGCGGCGGCGGGGCATGATCAGCAAGGCCAGCAGTAACCCCAGCAGGCCGGTGCCATAGCTCATCGACAGCGGCAGCAGGCGACTCAGGGTTTCGCCAGGGCGTATGCAGTTGTAGCCAAATCCATAGCCCTGTTCATCTGCCCAGACTCCCGGGACCTTGGTCACCGGTACCGATTCCGATGGCGCCAGTTGCTCATCCGAGAGCTCCAGCTTGGCATGGCTCGCTTCACGTGCCACCAGTTGTTCGATGGCCTGCAACTGGGCATCGTTGCAGCGGCTCTCGCTCCAGTTGTGCAACACCAGCAAGGCCGATAGCAGCAACAGCAAAGGCACTGGATAAAAGCGTCGGGTCGGCAACAGGGGCGCTACCAGCAGTCCGGCCAGGAAACCGGCCAGCAGCAGGTTGGCCCAGTACCAGCTGCCGCCTTCCCAGCTCGGCAGCATTGTCAGCATCAGCACCGGGGGCAGTACGACGCGGGCGAACAGCAGGCACAGGGCTGCGGCGAGGAGGGTGACCAGCAGGGTCTTGATCCAGGATTTCATGGCTGTTACGCCGCCTGTATGAGTGGAGCCAAAACGGCATGCATCAGACCTGTGCCGCCTGCCCGGGAATCCTCGGTGGGGTGAATCGGCGGGCATATTGGAGCATGTCCCGGGGATAGATCATGTGCCGCACCGCGCTATCGTCCAGGCCGTAGAGGTAGACGATGGCCGCGGCCTCGAAGGCCCAGTAGCCGAAGTAGCCGCCATCGTCGTCGAAACTATGGCTGTCGTGCCACGGAGCGTGCACGAAGGCCGGGTACCACTGGTTGCAGTACTCCACCAGCAATTCTCGGGCTTGCGCCGGGTCCTCGTGGTAGATCGCGCGCACCAGGGGCGTGTAGACCTCGTGGTACCACTCATCCACCTCCACCCGGTCGGCCAGGAAACCCTTGAGCAGGTCCTCGATCAGCACGTCCTCGCCATGGTAGCCGGCCCGATCCTGCAACAGCGCCACCCGTGGCAGCAGGTCGCTGCGTTGCAGGAGGATGCACAGGCTGATGACCTGTACGTACTCCTCGAAGTCATGAGGGTAGTGATCGATCGCCAGGGGCGCGATGTTCGGCAGTTCTTCATAGCGTGCCAGCTTGCGCTGGTAGTCCTCGTAGCTTTCCACCACTGCATCCAGGGCCTGGGCCAGCGCTTGCATGGGCTCGCCAGCGGTGTAGCCGAGGATCAGCCGGTGCAGGCGCGCTTGCTGCACCTGCCGGGCCTTGAGGGAGGCTTCCTGGAGGGGGCAGTCGGCCTCCATGGAGTGCTCCTGCCAGAAGGCCTCGGTGCCTTCCAGGTGCTCGCTGAGCTGGTAGTAGTGTTTGTGGCTGAGAAACACTTGCCTGCGGTTCATCGCGCTCGCCTCGGTTCAATAGGGGATCAGGGTGAAAGCCGGCTTGCGCTCGGACGCTTCCAGCAGCAGGGTCGGCAGGTCCACCTCGGTAGGCTCAAGGCACAGGATGCCGAGCTCCTCCTCCAGGGCTGGGCGGTCGGTCGCCAGTGCCTGGATCGGCAGGCGTTGGTAGGGGCGTGGGTCTTCGCCGTAGTAGACCTTGGCGGTGCCGGCAGGGATGCCTTCCAGGCGGGCGAAGCCTTCTTCGTCGAGGTGCCCCTGGATTTGCGAACCGTCGGTGAAGACCACCCGGTAGGCGGCACCGGACACGGGTTCGAGGTTGGAGTAATGCAGGTTCAGTTCCAGCCAGTGGCCGTCGCCGGTGAGGTGCTCCATGCCCTGGTTGATGGCTTGTGGAATGCTGGCGGCCTCGCGGGCCGCGGGCAAGGTACTGCTGGTACTGGCACTGCCTGCCGATTGCGGCTTGGGCAACAGGGCCGGGCCCTGGCTGTGGGCAAGGACCGAACTGTTGCGTTGCACCGCCAGCCACGGTGCGATGCGTTGCTGCACCGCTTGCATGAGCATCTGGCTGTGGTCCCGGGCCTCGTCCAGGTTGTGCAGCACCAGTTGCTGCTGGCGTGGGGCAAGGCCTGCGAAGGTCGAGGACGCCTGCACGCTACGGACGATCTCTGGCATTTCCTCGGTCAGGCGAGCGGGGTCCAGGGATTTTTCCAGTAGTTGTTCCGGGCTGGTCTTGATCCGGCAGCTCAGCAGCGTATGGCGGATCAGGTCGAAGAGTTTCTCGGCGTGGTGCCAGGGGGCGCGGTTGATCTGGCGCAGGATGAGCTTGAGTTCCTGCCCGGGGCCGGGGATCCAGCCGATCAAGGCCAGGGCCAGGTCGAAGAGGGCGTCTGCTTCGTCCTGGTCATTGTTCACTGCATCCAGTTCGAGGATCGCCTGGACCGTATCGTAGGCGTTGAGCTCCTGGGCCAGCAGCGGCAGGCGACCGCGCTTGATGGCTTGGCTCAGTTCGGCCTTGGCTTCTGGATAGTCGTCGTAATACAGGTCTTCGACCATGCCGTGCTCCTTCCCTGGAAAATTCGAGCGCGGATGCTGCATCAGTGCCTGCCTGGGGGCAAGTCGTTTGACCACCAAGGGCGTATCTCTGCGACCGCTGCACGCCTGTGCACAGCCTGCGGCAGCGGCCATACGAAGCGAGTCCGTAGCCGCTGTCGGGACTGCGCCAAGGTCCGCAGGACCTCAAGCGTTCGGCCAGTCAAGCACAGGCTGCGCTCGGCGGGGGTCAGAACGAGCGGATGATCCGCCCCAGGGTCTCCATGGCCTTTTCCATCGTCTCGTTCCAGGGGCTGCCGTAGTTGAGGCGAATGCAATTGCGAAAACGCTGGGTCGGGGAAAAGATCGGCCCGGGGGCGATGCTGATGCCCTGGGCCAGGGCCATCTGGAACAGTTTCAGCGAGTCCATCTGCGGCGGTAGCTCCAGCCACAGGAAGTAGCCGCCAGCGGGCTGGCTGACCCGGGTCTGGGCCGGGAAGTGCCGGGCGATCGCCGCCAGCATGGCGCTTTGCTGTTCTTCCAGGGCATAGCGCAGCTTGCGCAGGTGACGGTCGTAGCCGCCATGTTGCAGGTAGTCGGCGATCGCCGCCTGGGCCGGCATCGAGGCGCACAACGAGGTCATCAGCTTGAGCCGTTCGATCTTCTGTGCGTAGCGCCCGGCGGCCACCCAGCCGATGCGGTAGCCCGGGGCCAGGCTCTTGGCGAAGGACCCGCAGTGCATCACCAGGCCCTCGGTATCGAAGGCCTTGGCCGGTTTCGGGGCTTGCTGGCCGTAGTACAGCTCGGCGTAGACATCGTCCTCGATCAGCGGCACCTGGTGCTGGCGCAGCAGTTCCACCAGTTCCTGTTTCTTGGCCTCGGGCATGCTCGCGCCCATGGGGTTCTGGAAGTTGGTCATGCACCAGCAAGCCTTGATCGGATGGCGCTCCAGGGTCTGGGCCAGGACTCCCAGGTCGATGCCGTCCCGTGGGTGCACGGGAATCTCCACCGCCTTGAGCTTGAGTCGCTCCAGGACCTGCAGGCTGGCATAGAAGGCCGGGGCCTCGATGGCCACCAGGTCGCCGGGTTCGGTCACGGCCTGCAAGCACAGGTTCAGTGCCTCGAGGGCGCCGTTGGTGATCAGCAGCTCCTCCATGGGCAGCATCAGCCCCGCCACCATGTAGCGCAGGGCGATCTGCCGCCGCAGCTGCGGGTTGCCCGGCGACATGTCGGTGACCACCACCCGTGGGTCCATCTCGCGGCTGGCGCTGGCCAGGGAGCGGGACAGGCGCTGCAGGGGGAACAGGGTCGGGCTGGGGAAGGCCGAGCCGAAGGGCACGGTACTCGGGTCCTTGATCGAGTCGAGCACCGAGAACACCAGCTCGCTGACATCGACTTCGGTGGATTCGTTGACTTCGCTGCTGATCACCGGCTCGGAGAATGGGCTGGGCGCGTGGGCATTGACGAAGTAGCCCGAACGCGGACGGGCACGGATCAGCCCGCGGCGTTCCAGCAGGTAATAGGCCTGGAACACCGTCGACGGGCTGACCCCATAGGTCTGGCTGGCATAGCGCACCGAAGGTACGCGCTGGCCAGGACCCAGGACCCCGGAACGGATCAGTTCGGCGATGTCATCGGCGAATTTTTCGTAGCGTTTCATCTGCGGTGCAAGATCCAGTCTGGTCATCGGTGCGACATGCGTGAGGTAGCGAGAGTAGGGGCTGCGACCCGCGGGCGCCAGGAAGGTCCAGGGCGCCCACGGGTGCTCGTGGCGTGGCCCGGGATATCCCTCGCCACGGCATTCTAGAGGTTCAGCGGTTCATCGGCGCGACAAAACGACTCGCCGCCACGGCCTGGATGCCCGGATCGTCGCTATCGCTGACCTTGAAGCTGATGTCCTGGGAACTGCTTTGCGGGCGTTCCTGGACCAGCGCCACCGAAACCGGCAAGTCGATGATTTCACCTGGAGCCAGGCTCAGCTCGGTCTTGCCTTGCAGCTCGAAGCCTTCGCCATCCACCAGGGCTACCTGGTATTGCTGGCGTTGCTGGGTCTTGTTGATGATCTTCAGGCTGTAGATGTTCTCGATCTGCCCCAGGGCGTTCTCGCGGAACAGGCCACGGTCCTTGGTCACGTCCAGGGACACCATCGGCCGCTGCACCAGGGCCAGGGTCAGCGCGCCGATCATCACCAGCATCACTGCGCAGTAGCCCACCAGGCGCGGCCGCAGCAGGTGGGTCTTGCCCCCTTGCAGCTCATGTTCGGAGGTATAGGAGATCAGGCCGCGGGCGTAGCCCATCTTGTCCATGATCGAGTCGCAGGCATCGATGCAGGCGGCGCAGCCGATGCATTCCATCTGCAGGCCGTCGCGGATGTCGATGCCGGTGGGGCATACCTGCACGCACAGCTGACAGTCGATGCAATCGCCCAGGCCGACGTCGGCGGGCTTGACGTCGCGCTTGCGCGGGCCTCGGCTTTCGCCACGGGCCGGGTCGTAGGAAATGGTCAGGGTGTCCTTGTCGAACATCACGCTCTGGAAGCGGGCATAAGGGCACATGTGCATGCACACTGCTTCGCGCATCCAGCCGGCATTGATATAGGTGGCGCCGGCGAAGAACACTACCCAGAACAGGCTCAGGCCGCCGATCTGCAGGGTCATCAGTTCCTGGGCCAGGGGCCGGATCGGAGTGAAGTAGCCAACGAAGGTCAGGCCGGTGAGCAGGCTGATGCCCAGCCACAGGGTGTGCTTGAGGGCACGGCGGGCCAGCTTGTTGGCGCTCCAGGGCGCGGCCTGCAGCTTGATCCGCTGGTTGCGGTCGCCCTCCGTTACCTTTTCGCACCACATGAACAGCCAGGTCCAGGAACTCTGCGGGCAGGTATAGCCGCACCACACCCGGCCGGCGAACACCGTGATGGAGAACAGGCCGAAGGCGCAGATGATCAGCAGCGCCGAGAGGAGGATGAAGTCCTGGGGCCAGAAGGTGGCGCCGAAGATATGGAACTTGCTTTGCGCCAGGTCCCACAGCACTGCTTGGCGTCCGCCCCAGTTCAGCCAGACGGTGCCGAAGAACAAGAGGAACAGGAACCCTGCGCCGCTCATGCGCAGGGTGCGGAACAGTCCGCTGAAACTACGGGTATAGACGTGTTTGTCGGTGCTCTTCGTCTTCATCTGTTTAGGGCGTGAAGGTTCGAAGGTCTCTACTAATCGGACGGGGATTCTTTCGCTCATGGTCGTTCGCTCATAGCCTCCATCAGGCCGCGCAACTATGACCACGGATCTGTTTGCATAACAGACTCAGCTATTTGATAAAAAAGCGGATCAGATGGCCTTTCCAGGAGGCCTGCGACAACTTGCTGCACCCCGGCAAGTTCCCCAGGGACCTGGCCCCGCAGGCTGATGGCACAGGGCTGCGGGGCGGACCCTGATCCAGGTCAGTCAAATCACCGAATCACCCCCGGAGGCCTTGAGGTGGCGTCGGCCGTCGGTGGCACCTGCTACGGTCAATGCGTCGGCTTCTGCTTCGGTGATGTAGATCCGCTCGCCCTTGATCTCCACCGCCGACATTGCCCTGGCGCTGTCGGTGATGATGGTCACGGCACTGGCGGGCAGGCGTTCGTGGAGGGTCTGGGTGTCGAAATAACAGTGCTGCTGTTCGATGCGCAGGCTCATGTCGGGTACCTCCTGGCGATGGCTATACAGGTTAGGGCCCGTAGCGCGGCCAGGGTTCGCCGCCGGCGATCAACGGCGGCCAGGCAGTGGGTCGGCACCATCTGCCCGACGCCGCGGTCCATTCTTAAAGAAGCCCATGTCCCGCAACCCGCGGGGCCTGGATGGCCGGAGGAGCACTCGATGGACGCCTGGTGGCATGAGGTATGGCTGACCCTGCAAGCGGAGTTCGCCGATATCGGCGATGCGCGGCAGATGACCCGGATCATCCTGCGCCTGCTGCTGGCAGCGGCGCTGGGCGCGGTGCTGGGGTTCGAGCGGGAACAGAAGGGCAAGGCGGCGGGAGTGCGCACCCACATGCTGGTGGCCATGGGCGCCGCCTTGTTCGTACTGGTGCCGAGCCTTTCGGGAGCCCAGTCCGATGCCATGAGCCGGGTGCTCCAGGGAGTGATCGCCGGGATCGGCTTCCTCGGTGCCGGGACCATTCTCAAGGGGCGAGAGGAGGAGGCAGGCCAGCACGTCAAGGGCCTGACCACCGCCGCCGGGTTATGGATGACCGCTGCCATCGGCGTCGCGGCCGGCATGGGCCGCGAGGCCACGGCGCTGTTGAGCACCTTGCTGGCACTGATGGTGTTCAGCCTGATGCCGTTGATCGTGCGGCGCCTGGAAAAGCGCTGAATACCGCCTGTCTATCTATGCTTGCCGGCGAACCGCCGCACTTGTTCCCGCTGCTCGGCCAGCACCGGCGGCCTGGGCATGGGCGGGTCGACCTTGGGCGGCGGGGTGCTGTCCGGTGGCTCCTGCTCGGGAACCGCCGGTGGTTCGCTGGGCGGCAGGGGTGGCTGGTCGATGTTCGGATCAGGGGGATCCGCCGGGATCGGGATACTCATTGCTGGCCTCCTGGGTGCTTGCAGTTGCACCGGCTCGTTCGGTGGACCCCGCAACGGCGCATTTGATTCCCGCCGTCTCGATGATCAATTGCGCTGAACTTTCCGCAAGGCGGGTGGCTCGGAACCTAAGTGTGTCGATCCAGTGCTGTACCGGGGCATCGCCGACCCGGTCAGCCAAGCGTCGAGAAACAGTACAGAGGGGTGATGCTCGATGAGCGCAGAACAACCGACCGAACCGGACTACCAGGCGCACCTACCGTTGTCCCAGGCCTTGCTGCTGCCGCGCATCGCCATCGAAGATACCCGCCCGGTGCTCGATGGCGGCCAGTTCGCGGCCAAGGCCACTGCGGGCCAGCAGGTGGAGGTGGGGTGCAAGGTCTTCGCCGATGGCCACGACAAGCTGGCGGTGCGGGTGCGCTGGCGCAACGAACGGCAGGACGTTTGGCACAGCCGGGTCCTGGAAGACCAGGGCAACGACGCCTGGCTGGGGTACTTCCCGGTGCCGGAGGCGGGCCGCTACCGCTTCTGCATCGAGGCCTGGATCGACCCGTTCGCCAGCTTCTGCTACGAGCTGGAAAAGAAGCACCTGGCCGCCCAGCCGGTCAGCCTGGAACTGCAAGAAGGCCGGACCCTGGTGCAGCAGGCTGGCGAACGCAGCGAAGGCGCGCTGCGCGAACAACTGCTGGTACTGCACCAGCAACTGGGCGGCTTGCTCGCGGCCGAGCAGGTGGCGCTGTTCCTAAGTGCCGACAGTGCCCGGCTGATGGCCGAGGCCGACCTGCGTCCCTACCTCAGCCTGAGTCCCGAATACCCATTGGACGTGGAGCGCGAGCGTGCGCAGTTCGCCAGCTGGTACGAGCTGTTTCCCCGTTCCATTACCGACGATCCGGCGCGCCACGGCACCTTCGATGATGTGCATTCACGCTTGTCGATGATCCATGACATGGGCTTCGACGTGTTGTATTTCCCGCCGATCCACCCCATTGGCCGGCGCCACCGCAAGGGGCGCAACAATGCCTTGGTCGCCGCTCCGGACGATCCCGGCAGCCCCTATGCCATCGGCAGCGAGGAGGGCGGCCACGAGGCGATCCATCCGCAACTGGGCAGCCGCGAGGATTTTCGCCGGCTGGTGGCCGCAGCCGCCGACCATGGCCTGGAAATCGCCCTGGATTTCGCCATCCAGTGCTCCCAGGACCATCCCTGGCTGACCGAGCATCCGGGCTGGTTCAACTGGCGCCCGGACGGCACGATCAAATACGCCGAGAACCCGCCGAAGAAGTACCAGGACATCGTCAACGTCGACTTCTATGCCGCCGATGCCATCCCCAGCCTATGGCTGGAGCTGCGGGACATAGTGCTCGGCTGGGTCGAGGAGGGCGTCACCATCTTCCGGGTCGATAACCCGCATACCAAGCCGTTGCCGTTCTGGCAGTGGTTGATCGGCGATGTGCGCAGCCGGCACCCGCAGGTGATCTTCCTGGCCGAGGCCTTCACCACCCCGGCGATGATGGCGCGCCTGGGCAAGATCGGTTATTCCCAGAGCTACACCTACTTCACCTGGCGCAACACCAAGAACGAACTGGCCAGTTATTTCAGCGAGCTGAACCAGTCGCCCTGGCGCGAATGCTTCCGGCCGAACTTTTTCGTCAACACTCCGGATATCAACCCCGGCTTCCTGCATGACTCGGGCCGCCCCGGCTTTCTCATCCGCGCGGCGCTGGCGACCATGGGCTCGGGCCTGTGGGGCATGTATTCGGGGTTCGAGCTGTGCGAGTCGGCGCCGTTGCCGGGCAAGGAGGAGTACCTGGATTCGGAGAAGTACGAGATCCGCCCGCGGGACTTCAAGACCCCGGGCAACATCATCGCCGAGATCGCCCAGCTCAACCGTATCCGCCGCCAGAACCCGGCGCTGCAATCGCACCTGGGGCTCAAGCTGTACAACGCCTGGAACGACCGGATCCTCTACTTCGGCAAACGTAGCGCCGACGGCGGCAACTTCGTGCTGGTGGCGGTCAGCCTCGATCCCTTCAACCCCCAGGAAGCGCATTTCGAGCTGCCGCTCTGGGAAATGGGCCTGCCCGATGATGCCGTCACCCAGGGCGAGGACTTGATGAACGGCCATCGCTGGACCTGGTACGGCAAGGTCCAGTTCATGCGTCTTGAACCGGCCCGGCCGTTCGGCATCTGGCGCATCAGCGTCGACTGACCTGGCCGCGCCGCCGGCCTTGAGGCCAGGCGGCAGTGGCCGGGCAGGGACCTCTGAACAGATTCAGGAGTGAGCAATGGCGAAGAAGACCCGACCCGCGACCTTCATCAAGGATCCGCTCTGGTACAAGGACGCGGTGATCTACCAAGTGCATGTGAAGTCCTATTTCGATTCCAACGACGATGGCGTCGGCGATTTTCCCGGGCTGATCGCCAAGCTGGACTACATCAAGGAACTGGGGGTCAACACCATCTGGTTGTTGCCGTTCTATCCCTCGCCACGGCGCGACGACGGCTACGACATCGCCGAATACCGTGGGGTCAGCCCCGACTATGGCACCCTGGCGGATGTCCGGCGGTTCATCGCCGAGGCCCACAAGCGCGAACTGCGGGTGATCGCCGAACTGGTGATCAACCACACCTCCGACCAGCACCCCTGGTTCCAGCGTGCCCGCAAGGCCAAGCCCGGTTCGGCGGCGCGCAACTTCTATGTGTGGTCCGATGACGACCAGAAGTACGCCGGCACGCGGATCATCTTCCTCGACACCGAGAAGTCCAACTGGACCTGGGACCCGGTGGCGGGCCAGTACTTCTGGCACCGCTTCTATTCCCACCAGCCGGACCTGAACTTCGACAATCCGCAGGTGATGAAGGCCGTGCTCTCGGTCATGCGCCACTGGCTGGACATGGGGATCGACGGCCTGCGCCTGGATGCCATCCCCTACCTGATCGAGCGCGATGGCACCAACAACGAGAACCTGGCCGAGACCCACGATGTGCTCAAGCGCATCCGCGCCGAGATCGATGCCCATTATCCGGACCGCATGCTCCTGGCCGAGGCCAACCAGTGGCCCGAGGACACCCAGCTGTACTTCGGCCAGGCCAGCGGCAATGGCGCCGATGGCGACGAATGCCACATGGCCTTCCACTTTCCGCTGATGCCACGCATGTACATGGCCCTGGCCCAGGAAGATCGCTTCCCGATCACCGACATCCTGCGCCAGACCCCGGAAATCCCGGCCAATTGCCAGTGGGCGATCTTCCTGCGCAACCACGATGAGCTGACCCTGGAAATGGTCACCGACAAGGAGCGCGACTACCTGTGGAACTACTACGCCGCTGACCGGCGGGCGCGGATCAACCTGGGCATCCGCCGGCGCCTGGCACCGCTGATGGAGCGTGATCGGCGGCGCATCGAACTGCTCAACAGCCTGCTGCTGTCGATGCCCGGTACCCCGACCCTGTACTACGGCGACGAGATCGGCATGGGCGACAACATCTACCTGGGCGACCGCGATGGCGTGCGCACGCCGATGCAGTGGTCCATCGACCGTAACGGCGGCTTCTCCCGGGCCGACCCGGCGAGCCTGGTGCTGCCGCCGATCATGGACCCGCTCTACGGCTACCAGTCGGTCAACGTCGAGACCCAGTCCGGCGATCCGCATTCGCTGCTCAACTGGACCCGGCGCCTGCTGGCGGTGCGCAAGCAATCCAGGGCCTTCGGCCGGGGCACGCTGAAGATGCTGTCGCCGAACAATCGCCGGATCCTGGCCTATACCCGCGAATACACCGGGCCCGATGGCAAGCAGGAGATCATCCTCTGCGTGGCCAACGTCTCGCGCAGCGCCCAGGCGGCGGAGCTGGACCTGTCGAGCTTCGCCGGCATGGTGCCGGTGGAGATGCTCGGCGGCAGCGCCTTCCCGCCCATCGGCCAATTGAATTTCCTGCTGACGCTGGCGCCCTATGGCTTCTACTGGTTCGTCCTGGCCAGCGAGCAGCAGATGCCCAGCTGGCATGTCGAGCCGTCCCAGAGCCTGCCGGAGTTCACCACCCTGGTGTTGAAGAAACGCCTCGAGGAATTGCTGGAGGCGCCAGCGCGCACCACCCTGGAGCAGGAAATCCTGCCCAGCTGGCTGCCCAAGCGCCGCTGGTTCGCCGACAAGGACAGCACCCTGGGCCAAGTGCAGCTGGTGTATGGCGTGCGCTTCGGCGATCCGCAGCATCCGGTGCTGCTGGGCGAGATCGAGGTCACCAGCCAGGGCCGCAGCCAGCGCTACCAGGTGCCATTCGGCCTGCTGGCCGAGGACCAGATCAGCAGCGCCTTGCCCCAGCAACTGGCCATGTCCCGGGTCCGGCGCGGGCGCCAGGTGGGCTTGATCACCGATGCCTTTGCCCTCGACAGCTTCGTGCGCAGCGTGCTCCAGGCGCTCCAGGCCCAGGCTCGCTTGGACAGCGACGCCGGGCAGATCCGTTTCGATGGCAGCCCGCAACTGCAGCGCCTGGGCCTGGATGCCGAGGTCGACGTGCGCTACCTGTCGGCCGAGCAATCCAACAGCTCGGTGGTGGTGGGCGAAAGCCTGGTGCTCAAGCTGGTGCGCAAGGTGGCCGGCGGCATCCACCCGGAACTGGAAATGGGCGCTTTTCTCACCCAGGCCGGTTTTGCCCATATTTCGCCATTGCTGGGCTCGGTGGTGCGCCGTGACGCGCAGGGCGAGGATCACCTGCTGATGATCGCCCAGGGCTACCTGAGCAACCAGGGCGACGCCTGGGAGTGGACCCAGAGCAACCTGGAGCGAGCGATCCGCGACGAGCTGGCCAGCGCCGTTTCCGAACAGGAGCAGCATTACAACGCCCTCGCCGAACTCCAGGACTTCGCCGGGCTCCTGGGCCAGCGCCTGGGGGAAATGCACATGCTGCTCGCCGCCCCCGGCAGTACTGCGGACTTCGCGCCCCAGGCCTATACCCAGGAGGACCTGCAGGCTTGCCAGCGCCAAGTCAGTGGGCAACTGGAACACAGTTTGCAATTGCTCGAAGAACACCAGGACAGCCTGGCCGAGACCGACCGTGGCCTGTGCCGACGCCTGTTGCGGCACAAGGGGCGCATCCTCGCCGCAGTCGATCAACTGGCCGGGCAATTGTTGGGCGGCTTGCGCATCCGGGTCCATGGCGACCTGCACCTGGGCCAGGTGCTGGTGATCAAGGGCGATGCCTACCTGATCGACTTCGAGGGCGAGCCGGCGCGGCCCCTGGCGGAACGCCGAGCCAAGCACAGCCCCTACAAGGATGTCAGTGGCGTGCTGCGTTCGTTCGACTACGCCGCGGCCCTGGCCCTGGAGGCGCCGGCGGTGGATGGCGCGCCGGATGCCCAGGCGGTCCGGCAAGCCGTGGTCGGGCGCTACCTGGAGCGCTCCCGTCAGGCTTTCGTCACGGCGTACCGACAGGCGACGGCTAATCTTGCCCATGGCTGGCGAGCGCCGGCGGCCGATGCCGCCCTGGTGCTGTTCAGCCTGGAGAAGGCGGCTTATGAGCTGGCCTATGAGGCGCAGAACCGGCCCGCCTGGTTGCACGTGCCGCTGCGCGGCCTGGCCGGCCTGTTGCGTGAACTACCGGACTTTTACGACATCGATGGAGAGCAGTCATGAATTTCTCGAACAGGGAGCAGGAGCGGCGCCAGGGGAGGTTGCTGCCACCGGCCGGGGCTATCGAGGCCCTGGTCCGGGCCGAGAACAACGACCCGTTCGCCATCCTCGGGCCCCATGGCGACGGTGCCGGTGGGCAGGTCATCCGGGCTTTCCTGCCCGGAGCGCTGAGTGTCCAGGTGCTGGACCGCGAGCAGCAGCAATTGCTCGGCAACCTGGAAGCCGACGAGGTGCCGGGGTTGTTCGCCGGGCATTTTCCCGAGGCCCGGCCCTACCTGCTGCGTGTGCAGTGGGCCGGTGGCGAACAGGTCAGCGAAGACCCCTACAGCTTCGGGCCGTTGCTTGGCGAAATGGACCTGTACCTGTTCGCCGAAGGCAATCACCGCGACCTCGGCAGTTGCCTGGGAGCCCAGTTGACCACGGTGGACGGCGTCGCCGGTGTGCGTTTCGCGGTGTGGGCGCCCAATGCCCGGCGGGTCTCGGTGGTGGGTGACTTCAATGTCTGGGACGGCCGTCGGCATCCCATGCGCCTGCGCCATCCTTCGGGGGTCTGGGAGCTGTTCATCCCGCGCTTGCACGCTGGTGAATCCTACAAGTACGAGGTCCTGGGCCCCCACGGCATCCTGCCGCTCAAGGCCGACCCGGTAGCCCTGGCGACCCAGATGCCGCCCGACACCGCGTCGAAGGTCGCGGCGCCGCTGGCCATCGACTGGCAAGACCAGGAGTGGATGCTGGCCCGTGGCGAACGCCAGCGGGTCGATGCGCCGCTGGCGATCTACGAGCTGCACGCCGGTTCCTGGCAGTGCGAGGTCGACGACGTGGGCGAGGTGGCCCGCCACTACAGTTGGCCGGAGCTGGCCGAACGGTTGATTCCCTACGTCAAGGAACTGGGCTTCACCCATATCGAGCTGATGCCGATCATGGAACACCCGTTCGGCGGTTCCTGGGGCTACCAGCCCCTGGCGCAGTTCGCGCCCAGCGCCCGCTACGGTACGCCCGAGGAGTTCGCGGCCTTCGTCAATGCCTGCCACCTGGCGCAGATCGGGGTGATCCTGGACTGGGTACCGGCGCACTTTCCCACCGATACCCATGGGTTGGCGCAGTTCGATGGCACGGCGCTGTATGAGTACGGCAACCCCCTGGAAGGTTTCCACCAGGATTGGGACACCCTGATCTACAACCTCGGGCGTACCGAGGTCCACGGCTTCATGCTGGCCTCGGCCCTGCATTGGCTCAAGCATTTCCATATCGACGGGCTGCGGGTCGATGCGGTGGCCTCGATGCTCTACCGCGACTACTCGCGCAAGGCCGGGGAGTGGGTGCCCAACCGTCACGGCGGCCGGGAAAATCTCGAGGCGATCGAGTTCCTGCGCCATCTCAACGACGTGGTGGACCTGGAGGCGCCGGGCGCCCTGGTGATCGCCGAGGAATCCACCGCCTGGCCCGGGGTCAGCCAGAGTACCGAGCATGGCGGGCTGGGCTTCGCCTACAAGTGGAACATGGGCTGGATGCACGACTCCCTGCATTACATCCAGCAAGACCCGGTCTATCGGGCCCACCACCACAACGAGCTGAGCTTCGGCCTGGTGTATGCCTGGTCCGAGCGCTTCATCCTGCCGATCTCCCATGATGAAGTGGTGCACGGCAAACATTCGCTGATCGACAAGATGCCCGGCGATCGCTGGCAGAAGTTCGCCAACCTGCGGGCCTACCTGAGCTTCATGTGGACCCATCCAGGCAAGAAGCTGTTGTTCATGGGCTGCGAATTCGGCCAGTGGCGCGAGTGGAACCACGACCAGCAGCTGGACTGGTACTTGCTGCAATATCCCGAACACCGTGGCGTGCAACAGCTGGTGGGCGACCTCAACCGCCTGTACCGCGAGTATCCGGCGCTGCACGAGCAGGACCACGTGCCCCAGGGCTTCCAGTGGCTGATTGGCGACGATGCGCTCAACAGTGTGTATGCCTGGCTGCGCTGGAGCCGCAATGGCGAGCCGTTGCTGGTGGTGGCCAACTTCACCCCGGTGCCACGCGAGGGGTATCGCGTGGGCGTACCCTTGGCCGGGCGCTGGAGCGAGGTACTCAACAGCGATTCGCAGCTCTATGCCGGGTCCAACTACGGCAACGCCGGCGAAGCCTTCAGCGAAGAACAGGAAAGCCACGGCCAGGCCCTGTCCCTGGTGCTCAACCTGCCGCCCCTGGCGGTGCTGATCCTGCGCCCCGGCCACTGACACGACTAAAGGGCGCGCTTCGTTTAGCCGCTGCCGAAGTTGAACGCCAGCCCTGGCCGATCAGAGGCTGGCGGCGGCCTCGGCGATCAACCCGGCCACGGCGTGCGGCTGCGAGGCCAGGGAGGCATGGCTGGCGTCCAGGCGGATCACCTTGCGCGCGTTCAAGCGCGCGGCCATGCGCTCCTGGTTGTGCGGGGCGATCATGCGGTCGGCGCTGGAGATCTGGTACCACGAGGGTTTGTCGCGCCAGGCCGGGGCGCCCAGGGTATCGCCGAAGGTGCTGGCCAGCGGGGCTTTCTGGACCAGGCCCATGATCAGTCCCTCGCGGGGCGGCAGGTCCTGGCAAAAACTCTCATGGAAGCGCTCCGGACGAACCCACAGGTAGCCGTCGCTGTCCGGTTCCAGGTTGGCCGCGGCCGCGGGAGGAAACTCCTGGGTCAGGCTGCCGGGGCTCTCGCCGCTGTCGGGAGCGAAGGCGGCGATGTACACAAGGCCTGCGACGTTGGCCTCGTGGCCGGCCTGGGTGATCACCGCGCCGCCGTAGGAATGCCCCACCAGCAGTACCGGCCCGGCTTGCTGGGCCAGCAGATTGCGGGTGCGCTCGACGTCGTCGGCCAGGGACGTCAGGGGCAACTCTACCGCGCGGATCTTCTGCTGGCCGCGTTCCAGCAGATCGTCGATGACCCGGTTCCAGTGGGCGGCGCCGCCCCAGAACCCGTGGACCAGGACGATCGTGGGGGTATCGCTCATGGCATCGCTCCTTTTCACGGCAGCGGCGGCCCCGGGCGGCCGCCCAGGGTCCCTGTCCGTTACAGAGCATGCATCAGCCTCGGCGCGGCGCCAGTGCCGGTTCAGCAATCCGGATGTACGGCAGGTTCCGGCAGGTGGACTTCCACCGCCAGGGGCAGGTGGTCGGAGAGGTGGGTCCAGGGTTTGTTGCCCAGGATCTGCGGGCTGTGGCTGCCGGCGTTGCGCAGGTAGACGCGGTCCAGGCGCAGTAGCGGCCAACGTGCCGGATAGGTGCGGGCCGGGCGGCCATGATGGCGTTCGAAGGCTTCGTGCAGGTCGTTGCGTCGGCCCAGGATGCTGTTGCCGCGCAGCTGCCAATCGTTGAAGTCACCGGCGATGATCACCGGGGCCTGCCCGGGCAGGGATTCGAGCAGTTGGCAGAGCAGGGCCAGCTGTAGCTGCCGGTGGCTTTCCAGGAGGCTCAGGTGCACGCAGATGGCATGCACTTCGTCGTGGCCAGGCACATCCAGCACGCAATGCAGCAGGCCCCGGCGCTCGGGGCCGGTGATCGACACATCGAGGTTGCGATACTGGCGGATGGGGAATTTCGACAGCACGGCGTTGCCGTGATGGCCATCGGGATACACCGCGTTGCGCCCGTAGGCATAGTCGCTCCACATGCTGTCGGCGAGGAACTCGTACTGCGACTGGGAAGGCCAGTTGTCCAGGCGCGAGGCGTGGCGGCCATGCTCGCCCAGCACCTCCTGGAGGAACACCAGGTCGGCCTGGGTGCTGCGCACCGCTTCGCGCAGCTCGGGGAGGATGAAGCGCCGGTTCAGGGCGGTGAAGCCCTTGTGGGTGTTGACCGTCAGGATGCGCAACCGCTGGGTGGCCCCGCGGGGCACTGGCCGGGTGGAGTCGCTGTTCACGCTCGCTCCTGTGAAATCAGTGGCGGTTACTGCTTGGGACTGATGACCGGCGCTGGCGTTCAGCTGGATTCCACCCGGACCGCGCTACATGAGGATGATTTCGTAGGGCAGGCGCATGCGTTCGAGCACGATGGGCGACAGCGACGGCTGCAGGCCGATCTCCGGCTCGCCCTGCAGTTGGCTGGCGTAGGCATGGGCGGCGTGGCGCTTGCGGGCCACGGTCCAGGTGTCCAGGCGCAGCTTGCGCGCGCGTTGCCAGGGAATCTGGTGCTCCTCGCGGGCCGAGCTGTGCCAGGCCCACACGGGGATCTCGCAGAACCTTGCCCCCACCTGCGCCGCGGCCTTGGCGGCAGCCCGGCCCACGGCCTCGTGATCGAGGTTGCCGTCTTCGCGCCAGGTACTGAACACCACGTCCCCGGGGCGCAGGTAGCGGCTGATGAACGGCACCAACTGCTGCTCGCGCTCGCTCAAGGCGCTGTCGGCGAACCCGCCGCGAATCCATTTCAGGCTATGCAAAGGCAGGCCCAGGCGGCGCAGGGCCTCGGCGCTTTCCTGGGGCCGGAACACACTCAGGCGGCGTTCCGGCCAGACCTCGGACCCGGGGTGGCTGGCGCTGCCATCGCTGACCGAGATGAGCTCCAGGGGGTGGCCGTGGTGGGCCAGCACTTGCAGCAGGCCGCCACTGGCGATCACTTCGTCACCGGGATGCGGAGCCACCATCACCGCGCGGGAACCGGCCGGTACCAGGTTGGCAAGATTGATGGCCGGGACCTCGGCCAGGTTATGGGCGCTGTTCCAGATCTGGCTGGGCCAGCTGTTATCTATTGCGGATATGGCTTTCATAACGTGATACATCCCTGTTTCCGGGTCGTATGCGAAAAGCTGAACGAGCGTTCAGCATCGGCCCTGGGTTTGCACGCACGCTGATTTCATGGCACCTGCCTCAGCGTGAAGTACCGGTGTCCCATCCCTTTGGAACGCCGTGATAGCTGCGCAATCATACTCAGCCCGGCGCCGTCCACACAGGGGGCGCCAGGATAATTTGTCGATTGCGGTCCGCTTGATAGGGTAGACGTATTTCGTTACCAGGTATGTCGCCCTGCCGAATATCGTCCCCGAAAAGCGCCAGGCGTCCCCCCAAGCCTCTGTTCCAAGGCGTTCCCAGGCCGACCCGGCCTGGGTTGCGGCTATTCCTGATCCTCGTGCTGGAGCTCGAAGAGCAGCAGCGAACGCCCGGTCACCGAGTATTCATGGCCGAAATCCAGGCGTTCCTGGCCGCGCACCGCCGGCTGGTTGGTATCGAGCATGCATGTCCAGAATTCCCCGGCCGGCACTTGCGGCAGGCGGAAGTTGACGATGTCGTGGTGCGCGTTGACCACCAGCAGCACCGTGGCGTCGGCACCCGGGCGGCGGATGCCGGTTTCCTGGGCGCGGCCATCGAGCAGCATGCCCAGGCACCGGCCATGGGCATCCTGCCAATGCTCGGTGGTCATTTCGCTGCCGTCGGGGGCCAGCCAGGTCACGTCCTTGACCCCGATATCCTCGTTGTAGTTGCCTACCAGGAAGCGTCCGCGCCGCAGGATCGGATAGCTCAGGCGCAGCTTGACCAGGCGCTTGACGAACTTGAGCAGCGACTTGCCATCGTCGTCCAGGTCCCAGTTGACCCAGCCGATCTCGCTATCCTGGCAATAGGCATTGTTGTTGCCGTGCTGGGTACGGGCGAATTCGTCGCCGGCCACCATCATCGGCGTGCCCTGGGCCAGCAGCAGGGTGGCGAAGAAGTTGCGCATCTGGCGCAGGCGCAGGGCGTTGATCGCCGGATCGTCGGTGGGGCCTTCTGTCCCGTGATTCCAGGACAGGTTGTTGTTGCTGCCGTCCTGGTTGTTCTCGTCGTTGGCCTCGTTGTGCTTGTCGTTGTAGGACACCAGGTCGTGCAGGGTGAAGCCGTCGTGGGCAGTGATGAAGTTGACCGAGGCGTACGGGCGGCGCCCCCGCTGGTTGAACATCTCTCCGGAGGCGGTCATGCGCCCGGCGAAATCCGCCAATTGGCCGTCATCGCCTTTCCAGAAGGCGCGCACGGTATCGCGAAAACGATCGTTCCACTCCATCCAGCCCGGTGGGAAGCGCCCCACCTGGTAACCGCCCGGGCCGCAGTCCCAGGGCTCGGCGATCATCTTCACCTGGCGCAGCAGCGGGTCCTGGCGGCAGGCGACGAGAAAGCTGTGGCGCTCGTCGAAGCCATCGTGATAGCGCCCGAGAATGGTCGCCAGGTCGAAGCGGAAACCATCGACGTGCATCTCGCCGGCCCAGTAGCGCAGCGAGTCGGTAACCATCTGCAAGACGCACGGATGGCTCAGGTCCAGGGTGTTGCCGGTCCCGGAATCATTGATGTAGAAGCGCTTGTCGTCGGGCATCAGGCGGTAGTACGAGGCGTTGTCGATACCACGCATGGACAGGGTCGGACCCTGTTCGTTGCCCTCGGCGGTGTGGTTGTAGACCACGTCCAGCAGCACTTCCAGGCCGGCCTCGTGCAGGTGCGCGACCATCTCCTTGAATTCGGCGATCTTGCCGCTGGCCAGGTAGCGCGGGTCCGGGGCGAAGAAGGCGATGCTGTTGTAGCCCCAGTAGTTGGTCATGCCTTTTTGCAGCAGATGCTGGTCGTTGACGAAGGCGTGGATCGGCAGCAGTTCCACCGACGACACCCCCAGGCTGCGGATGTGCTTGAGCACGTCCTCGACCATCAGCCCGGCGAAGCTGCCGCGTAACTGCTCGGGAACCGCCGGGTGGCGCATGGTGAAGCCGCGGACATGGGTCTCGTAGATGATGGTCTTGTCCCAGGGCACGCTGACGCGCTGGTCGTTGCCCCAGGTATGGGCCGGGTCGATCACCTTGCACTTGGGCACGAAGGGCGCGCTGTCGCGCTCATCGAAGCTCAGGTCGGCATCGGGATGGCCGATGGTGTAGCCGAATAGCGCCTCGGACCACTTGAGTTCACCCACCAGTTGCTTGGCATAGGGGTCGATCAACAGCTTGTTGGGGTTGAAGCGATGGCCATTGACCGGATCGTAGGGGCCGTGCACGCGGTAGCCATAGACCAGCCCGGGATGGGCGTCGGGCAGGTAGCCGTGGAAGATTTCGTCGGTGTACTCCGGCAGTTCGATGCGCTCCAGCTCCACCTCGCCGGCGGCGTCGAAGATGCAAAGCTCGACCTTGGTGGCGTTGGCCGAGAACAGGGCGAAATTGACGCCCAGGCCGTCCCAGGTGGCGCCCAGGGGGAAGGGCAGGCCTTCACGGATGCGCGAAGGCTCGCCATCGGGGCTTGCGGTCAGGCTGTGCTTGGTGACTGTACTCATGGTTGCTCCTGCAATGAGAAGGGTGGAACAGGCGCGAAGGCGATCATTGCGGCACTGGCAGTGTCACAACGGCAAGGGTGTGGGCCGGGCTGCGGAATATTTCAGTTGGTGGGCGGCTTGCGTGGCGCCCGGGGCTTCTTGGCCGCGGCCGGTTTCTCTCCCGGTGGCAGCACTGTGGTGGCCGACTTGGCCTTGGGCTTGACCGCCGCCTTGGCCCCGGGCTTGGCGGCTGCCGGCTTGGCCTGCGTGGCCTTGGGCGGCTTGGCCGGGGCCAGGGCTTCGGCCTCGGCGAGCTTGCAGGCCATTTCCCAATGGCGTTGTTCCTGGCCCTGGGGTTTTCCTTCCGATTCCCAGATTTGATAGGCGAACTCACGTATGCGTTTGTCGTCGGTACTCATTGCAATGCTCCCGCGCTGGATTCAATGGTCGATCAAGAGGTTCAACGCGAAGTCCCGCAGGACCTCGGCGAGCATCAGCTCCCTGTGGGCTGTGACTGTCGCGTTGGCAAAAAGTCCATTCAGATTGCGCCCCGGGGCGGCGAATGGCAGTTGCACCCGGGTATCGCCCCAGAGCGCGGCATCCACGTGCGGCAGCGGACTGTCACCGAGCAGCCCGGCGACCCGTACCGGCACCAGTACCAGCGCTCGCTGCTGACGGTATTCGCGCAGGAAGGC
This sequence comes from Pseudomonas sp. B6(2017), assembly GCF_002112765.1. Taxonomy (NCBI): domain Bacteria; kingdom Pseudomonadati; phylum Pseudomonadota; class Gammaproteobacteria; order Pseudomonadales; family Pseudomonadaceae; genus Pseudomonas; species Pseudomonas sp. B6(2017). Next base: position 68,675 of record NZ_NEIQ01000011.1, read on the forward strand.
CAGGACCTGGCCGGCCCGCTGCCCCAGGACCTGCAACGGCTGGTAGCTGCCATGCCGGAACAGCTGCGGATGTTGCCGGCGCAGCTCCAGGGTGCGGGCGATCAGGCCTTGCTTGATGTGGCCGGTGTGCCAGTGGGCCAGCCACTGGGCCGCCGTGGCCGGCTGCTCCAGGGCCTGGCGCCGGGCCTGGTAGTCCACCGGCCGGCGGTTGTCCGGGTCCACCAGGCTGAAGTCCCAGAACTCATTGCCCTGGTACAGGTCGGGGACGCCGGGCACGGTCAGGCGCAACAGGGTCTGCGCCAGGCTGTTGAGGGCGCCGGCGGGGGCGATGGAGCGGGCCGCGGCGGCGATCGATTGGCGCAGTTCCAGGCCCCGGGGCGCGAGCAGCAGGTTCTCGACGAAGGCCTGCACGGCCTCTTCGTATGGCGGGTTGGGGGCGGACCAGCCGCTGTGCAGCTTGGCCTCGCGCAGGGCCTTGAGCTGCCATTGCCAGATGCGTCGGGCATATTCCTCCAGGGCCGGGCCCGCGTCGGCCTGCAGGTCCAGGGGCCAGCTGCCCAGCAGGCTCTGGTAGAGAATCAGCTCGTCCGCCGCCGAGGGGGCATCGGCGCTGGTGCGCAGCGGCACTGCCAGGGCTCGCCAATGGGCTACTTGCCGGGCATACCAGGTGCCGCGTTCGCTGAGCACCGCCAGCCGGGCCCGGCTGTCCTCGCCGCGCTTGTGGTCATGGGTGGCGGTGGCCAGCAGGTTGTCGGGAAAGTTCTCCAGGCGCTCGCTGCAGGCCTGGTGGAACGCCGCCAGTGGCGCACTGAAGGCCTGGGGATCGAAGCCGACATCGTTGCGCGCCAGCAGCACCGCCGAGCGATAGAAGGCCGTGTCTTCCACGGCTTTGGCCGCCGCGGGCGAGGTCAGTTGCTGGAAGCGCACCCCGGCATGGCGCAACAGGCTGCGCGCCGGCCCTGGTGGCACCTGGCGCCAGCCCTGGCCGCCGAGCCAGCGGTCCAGGTAATCCAGTACCGGCCAGTCGGCTTCGCTGAGGCTGGCCCGGGCGCCTTCCAGCGCTTGCTGGAAAAAACGCTGGTCCTGGGGCCCGCGGCCGCATCCGCCGATATAGGTGCGGTACACCGGGAAGTGCACGATCAGCTCCTGCAAGGCCCGGCGGATGGCGCCCAGGGTCAGGTCGCGACTCATCAGGTCCAGCCTTGCCACTTGCAACAGGGCCTGGGCCACGCTTTCGAAGTCCCCGGCCAGGGAACCATTGAGGATCTGCTGGCGAGCCAAGCGCGCCTCGTCGACGAACTGCGACGAGCGCTGGCTGTGCTGGCTCCAGAGTTCGGCCAGGGGCGCCTGGCCGGCCGGGTCCAGTTGCAGCAGCGATAGCTGGTTCATGAACTCGTAGCCGGTGCTGCCGTCGACCCCCCAGTCGCGATGCAGGGTTTCACCGGCACCGAGGATCTTCTCCACATAGATCGGCAAGTGCTCGCCGGGACGCAGGCGATCGACCCGGCGCCGCAGCTTGCGGCAATAGCCTCGGGGGTCGGCCAGGCCGTCGACATGGTCGATGCGCAGGCCATCTACCAGACGGCGCCGGATCAGCTCGAAGATCTTGCCGTGGGTCGCTTCGAATACCGCAGGCCGCTCGACCCGCAGGCCACCCAGTTCGTTGATGTCGAAGAACCTGCGCCAGTTGATGTCGTCGGCAGCCGTGCGCCAACTGGCCAGGCGATAGACCTGGCGCTCCAGCAATTGGTGCAGGCGTTCGAAGCCGGCGGCCTGCCGGGAGTCATAGTCGACAAGCTTGTGCTCCACGGCCTCGCGCACCTCGGGTTGTTGCAGTGCCTCGCCCAGGGCCTGTTGCAAGGCCTGCGCCTGGGCGTGGGCATCGCTGTTGAAGCGCAGGGCGGCGAAAGCGTCGGCCAAAGGCTTCAAGGTTTCGGCCGCTGCGCCGTGAGGGTGCAGCAACTCTGCATAGTCGCCGGGGCAGATGGGGAAGCGATGCTCGTGGTGGCGGACATGGAACCCCCGCAAGTCATCGTCCAGATGCAATTGCAGGCTGCCTTCCTGCAACGCCTGGCCGTAGTCGCTGCCCAGGAATGGTAGTAGCAGCTGGCCGGCCATCAGCGGGTCGGACGAGTGCCACTGGATATCGAAGAACTCGCCATAGGGGCTCAGGCGCCCCCAGCGCAGCAGGTCGAGCCACCAGGGATTATCGCCGCCCCCGACCGCCATGTGATTGGAGACGATATCCAGGATCAGCCCCATGTCGTGCTCGCGCAGGGCGGTCACCAGGCGCTCCAGGGCCGCTTCGCCGCCCAGCTCCGGGTTGACCCGGGTCGGGTCCACCACGTCATAGCCGTGCATCGAGCCGGCACGGGCGCTGAGCAAGGGCGAGGCATAGAGGTGGCTGATGCCCAGGCGTGCGAAGTAGGGCACCAGCGGCACGGCGTCATCCAGGGTGAAGCCCTGGTGGAACTGCAGGCGCAGGCTGGCTCGCAATTCCAGGGTAGGTTCTAGGTTCATCGATCACGCTCCTGTGCTTGTCGCCGGGCGCAGGCCAGTTGTTCCAGGCGCCGCGCGGCGTCGGTGTCGTCCAGCAGGCGCCGGGCACTCCCAGCCAGGCGCCGGCGCCAATTGGGGTGACCCTCGACGGTGCCTGGCAGGTTGGCTTGCTCATCGATGCCCAGCGCGTCCTCCAGTGGCAACAGCACCAGGGGCGCACGGGTATGGCCGAGGAAGCGCACGCTGGCGTCGAGCAACTGGTCGGTTTCATCCAACGGCTCGCGAAAGTTCTGCGGGTCCCGGCCCAGGGCCTGGCGCAGGCCGTCGCGCTCGCGCTGGCGATGTTCGCGCCAGTGCCTGGCCCCGGCGTCATCCACCAGTTCCAGGCGCTGGTTCCACTCTATGTCGCGGCCGTGCCACCAACCGGCCAGGGGCGGCAGGTCATGGGTGCTGGTGGTGGCCAGGGCGTTGTCCGGCCAGTCTAGGATTGGCTTGAAATGACAGCCCTGGTCCTGCTCGAACAGCAGCACGCGCATGCCGAGCATGCCCTTTGCGGCGAGCTTTTCCCGCAGGCCATCGGGCACCGTGCCCAGGTCCTCGCCGAGGACGATGGCCTGGTGGCGCTGGGATTCCAGGGCCAGCAGGCGCAGCAGGTCGTCCACTGGGTAGTACAGGTATGCTCCATCGCAGGGTGGGGCGCCCAGGGGAATCACCCAGAGCCGCTGCAAGCCCATCACATGGTCGATGCGCAAGCCGCCGGCATGGGCGAAGTTGGCCCGCAGCATCTCGATGAAGGCACGAAAGCCATTGCGTTGCAGGCCTTCGGGAGAGAAGGCCGAGATCCCCCAGCCCTGGCCCTGGCGGTTGAGAATGTCCGGCGGGGCGCCCACGGTCAGCTCGGCCAGCAACTGATCCTGGCGGCTCCAGGCCTGGCTGCCGCCACCGTCGGCGCCCACCGCCAGGTCGGCGATCAGGCCGATGCCCATGCCGCTGCTACGGGCCGCGCTTTGCACGCGCTCCAGGTTGCGTGCGATCAGCCATTGGCAGAACGCATGGAAGTCGATTTCCTCGGCTTGCTCCTCGGCCAGGCGTGCCAGTTCCGGGCTGGCCGGGTCGCGCCAGTACGGCGGCCAATGGCGCCAGTCCGGATCTTCGCCACGGGCCACCCGCAAGGCTTGGATCGCCTCGAAACGACAGTGGTTTTCCAGGGCCTCGCCGGCAGCCTGGCGATAGCTGGCGAAGTCCTGGTGCAGCGGGTGCTCGCCATGGCGGAAGCCCTGGTACAGCTCGCGCAGCACCTGTTGCTTGGCCTGGGCCGCTGCCGGCCAGTCGATCAGCGGTTGTTGCTCCAGCGCCTGCAACTGCGGGCCCAGGCCACAGGCCTCGATGGCGGTACGCCAGGCCCGTTCGCCAAGGATCGCCCCCGGGGCGGCGTACAGGCTGTTGAGGAACAACCGGCTGGAGGGCGAGTAGGGGCTATAGCGCTGCGGATCGCAGCTGAACATCGCGTGCAGCGGGCTGATGGCCAGGGCATCGGCGCCACGTTCGGCGGCCTGGCGGGCCAGCTCCTCCAGGGCCTGGGTATCGCCGAAACCGCCATCGCCGCTGCGGCGCAGGGCGTACAACTGCACCCCCAGGCCCCAGGCCCGCGGCGGCTGGTCGGCCACTGCGTCGGCCACGCTGTAGCAACGTTCGGGGGCCACGGCGAGGATGAAGCGTTCGTCCTCGATGTCCACGCTGTGGTAGCCCACGGGCAATTCCCCGGGCAACCGGCTTTCGTCATCGAGCTGCAATTGCCGGCTGCTGCCGTCTTCCAGCTGCACCCGGCACTGGGTCTGCGCCGGGAAATAACGGGCCAGGTCCAGGCCCTGGCCGACGTCGGCGGTCAGCAGTGGCGGCAGGTGCCGGCCCTGCTGCCGCTGTTGCAGTTGCTGCAGGCTGCGTTCGATCTCCTGGCCGTTGCCGGCCGGGTGGCCCAATCCGGCCAGTACCGCCCGCAGGACCCGGGCCTCGACCTTCTGCGGCCGGCCGTTGGCGTCGATCCAGTCCACCGCCAGGCCGGCGCGGCTGGCGAGTATTTCCAGTTGCGCATCGCTCATTAACGCTCTCCATCGGGGGCTGTCGCAGGCTGCAATTGCACTAGCGCGCTGAAGGCCGGCAACCAGCCCTGGCGCCAATGTTCCAGGGTGCCTGGCGGGTACTGGAACCACGGCTGGGCATCGGTCCCGGGCTGCAGTTCGACCCGGTGCGCGCTGAGGTTGAGGTCGATACGCAGCAGGCTGCCATCGCCCAGGCGCCAGCGGGCGGTGAGGGCGCCCTCGGCCAGCACCTCGGCGCCCAGGGCGCGGGCTCCGGGCAGGCGCGGCACCAGCTCGCGGTGGCGGATCCGCAGCAGTTCGCGGTACAGCGCCCGGGTGGCCTCGGCCTGCTCGCCGTCATGGCCCGGACGCGAGGCCTGGAAGGTCGACTGCGCATTGGGATCGGGAATGCGCTGGCGCTCCGAGGCGTCGGCGAAGGCGCTGAAGGCGGCGAATTCGTCGCGCCGGCCTTGGCGCACGGCTTCGGCCAGTTCGCCCTGGTGGCTGGTGAAGAACAGGAAAGGTTCCTGCGCCGCCACTTCATCACCCATGAACAGCAGCGGGATCATCGGTGCCAGCAGCAACAGCACCGTGGCCGCGTGCAAGGCTTGGGGCGGGGCCAGCTGGTTGAGGCGTTCGCCGAACGCGCGGTTGCCGATCTGGTCGTGGTTCTGCAAGAACAGCACGAAGGCACTGGGCGGCAAGTGGGCGCTGGGTTCGCCGCGCCGCCGCCCATGGCGGTCCAGGTGGCCCTGGAAGGCGAAGCCCTGGCCCAGGCAGCGCGCCAGCTGCTGGGTCGGCTGTTCGGCGAAGTCAGCGTAGTAAGCCTCCGTTTCCCCGGTAAGCAATACGTGCAGGGCGTTATGGCCATCGTCGTTCCACTGGGCATCGAAGCCGTGCTGCAACAGGCTGGCCTGGTTCGCCTCGTTCTCCAGGTTGAGCCACACCTGGCGGTCGCCGGGAACAGCTTCGCGCACCCGCTGGGCCAGCTCCTTCAGGAAGCCCGGATCGTCGATGGCATGCACCGCATCCAGGCGCAGGCCGTCGAAGCGGTAGTCCAGCAGCCACATCAAGGCGTTGTCGATGAAGAAGTCGCGCACCGGCCGGCGACGGAAGTCGATGGCGGCCCCCCAGGGGGTCTGTCGGTCCTCGCGAAAGAATGGGCTGGCGTAGCGCTGCAAATAGTTGCCGTCGGGGCCGAAGTGGTTGTAGACCACGTCCAGGATCACCCCAAGGCCCAGGCCGTGGGCCGCGTCCACCAGGGCCTTGAGTTGCTCGGGCGTGCCATAGGAGGCTTGCGGGGCATAGGGCAGGACGCCGTCGTAGCCCCAGTTGCGTTCACCGGGGAACTGCGCCAGGGGCATCAGTTCGATGGCCGTCACCCCCAGTTCCACCAGCGCCGGCAGCACCTGCTGCACTCCCTGGTAGCCGCCCAGCAAGCCCACGTGCAGTTCGTAGATCACCGCTTCGGCCCAGGGCCGGCCGGCCCACTGTGGATGCTGCCAGGCATAGGCCTGGGGATCGACCACCAGGCTGGGGCCATGCACGCCGCCGTTCTGGGCCCGGGACGCCGGGTCCGGCACCTGCAACTGGCCGTCGATATTGAACCGGTAGCGGCTGCCCGCCGGGCAGCGCGCCTGGATCATGAACCAGCCTTCGGGCTGGGGCAGCATGGGCACGGACTGGCCGTTGCCCAGTTCCACGCTGACATGGTGCGCATCCGGGGCCCAGAGTGCGAAGCGGGTCCGTTCGGCGTCGAGCAGCACTGCGCCGTGGCGCAGGCTGGATGGCGTGCTTGCTGGCATCTGTCAGTGCTCCCTTACCTGGCGGTGTAGCCCAAGGCCTGGGTCACCAGTTGCTCGTAGAGTTCGGCGTAGGGTTCCACCGCCTGGCACCAGTTGAAGGGCGCGGCCATGGCCCGACAGCGCATGGCATGCAGCAGCGCGGGCCGGGCGAATACCTGGAAGGCGCGCTGCAAGGCGCCTTGGTAGCTGGCCACGCTGGACTCGTCGAACAGGAAGCCGGTGACACCGTCGTCGATGGTGTCCGCCAGGCCGCCGGTGTTGCGGGCCACCGGCAGCGAGCCGAAGCGCTGGGCGTACATCTGGCTCAGGCCACAGGGCTCGTAGCGCGAGGGCATGAGCAGGAAGTCGCTGCCGGCGAACATCCGCCGGGCATCGGTCTCGTTGAAGCCGATATGCACGCCGACGCGGCCGGGGAAGCGCCGGGCCAGCTCGCGCATGGCTTGTTCTTCCTCCGGTTCGCCGCGGCCGATGATGGCGATCTGGCCACCAGCGTCGACGATGAACTCGGCCACCGCTTCGGTCAGGTCCAGGCCTTTCTGGTAGACCAGCCGCGATACCACGGCGAACAACGGTCCGGCGCTTGGCTCCAGGCCGAACAGCTGGCGTACGTGGGCGGCGTTGACGGCCTTGCCATCCCAGTCACCGATGCCGAAGGGGCAGAACAGGTGCGGGTCGGTGGCGGCGTCCCAGCTTTCGTCGATACCGTTGGGAATACCGCTGAGCAGGCCTTGCTGGGTTTTGCTGGCCAGGAAGCCGTCGAGCCCGCAGCCGAAGTCCGGGGTGGTGATCTCCCGGGCGTAGGTGGCGCTCACCGTGGTGATGTGGCTGGCATAGGCCATGCCCGCCTTGAGGAACGACAACTTGCCGTAGAACTCCATGCCTTCTTGTTGCAGGGCGTGCTCGGGGATGCCCAGTTCCGGGCAGCAGGCCAGGCTGACCACGCCCTGGTAGGCCAGGTTGTGGATGGTGAACAACGTCGGGGTGCGTTGGCCGCGCCAGTGCATGTAGGCCGGTGCCAGGCCGGCGGGCCAGTCGTGGGCATGCACCAGGTCCGGGCACCAGTGGATCTGCGCCAGGTTGGCGGCGATATCGGCGGCGGCCAGGCCCAGGCGGGCGAAGCGGATATGGTTGTCCGGCCAGTCGCGGCCGTTGTTGGCGCCATAGGGCGTGCCTTCGCGCTCATAGAGCTCGGGGCAGATCAGCACGTAGATCACCAGGCCGTCGGGCATGTCCATGCGGCCGATCTTGCAGGCCGGCAGCGCGGCATGGCCGCCCAGTTCGCCGATGACGTGGATTGGGTTCTCGCTGTGCAGGACCTGCGGATAGCCAGGAATCAGCACCCGTACGTCGTGCAGATGGGCCATGGCCCGGGGCAGGGCGGCGGAGACGTCGCCCAGGCCGCCGGTCTTGACCAGGTCGGTGAGCTCCGAGGTGACGAACAGCACCCGTTTGCGATTGGGGTTCTGGTGGGCCAGCGGCAGTATCGTCCTGCTCCCGGGGAGCGGGACCAGGGGATGGCTGCGTCCACCGGCCTGCTGCGGAATGGGTTCTCCCTGGGTATCCAATACAGCGCTGATCATATGTCTCTCCCGTGTCGTCGATCTGTTTTGGCGTATTGCACGCCGTGCCGGCCGGTTCCTGTGGCCGGGCACGAACGCATCGCACTTCGATCAGCCCGTGCTGCCCGAGTGCTGAAGCAGAATGGATGGAGGAGTCGCTGCAAGGAATGCACCAGCGGCAGCGGCCCTACCTTTACCCTGACCCTGGGCTGGAATGAAAAGTTTCGACTTTTTTCCTGCCGCTGTGACTGCCTGGTCACGATGCGAGAGCCAGTCTAGGACAGAAGCCTTGGCGGTGCCGGATGGGGCGCGCGTTTCACCGTGGCGCCAGGCAGGACATGGGATGCAGCCGACGAAAGGTCGCCCGCGCAGGGCCTGGAAATGCCCGAAAGGGGTGCGTCGACTGCGAGTCGGCCCGTGATGGGGCATTGGGGGCTTCGGGTTGGCCCGATAATGGGCAAGACGGTATCTACACGAAGCAGGCTGCGACCTCGCAACCTATAAACAGCCGCTGCTGAGACCGTGGAGCTGCGGCAAAGGCCGCAAACCTTCGGCGGTCAGCCGGGAATCTGCTATGGAGCCTGGGGATCAGGCGATCCAGCCCAGGGTCAGCCAGGCCAGCACCGCATAACGCGCGCCCTTGGCCAGGCTGACGATCAGCAGGAAGCGCTTGAGCGGCTCGCCCATCACCCCGGCCACCAGGGTCAGTGGGTCGCCGATCAGCGGCAGCCAGCTCAGCAGTAGCGACCAATGCCCGTAGCGCTGGTAATGCACCCGGGCCCGTTGCAGGTGACGCGGGCCGACGGGGAACCAGCGGCGGTCCTTGTAGTGCTCCAGGCGCTGCCCCAGCCACCAGTTGACCAACGAGCCGAGGACATTGCCCAGGGTCGCCACCAGCCACAGGCCCGGCACCGACCATTGGCCGTTGAGCAGCAGGCCTGCCAGCAGTGCTTCGGACTGCAGCGGTAGCAGGGTGGCGGCGCCGAAGGCCGCCAGGAACAAGCCGAAGTAGACGCCGATCAACGGGCCGGGTAGTCCGCGACCACCACGTCCCGACCTTCCTTGGTCAGGCCGATGACCTGGTAGGCGTCGGCGCCCATGCCGTCCATTTCCATGCCCGGCGATCCCATGGGCATGCCGGGGGCGGCGATGCCCAGCAGGTCATCGCGCTTGCGCAAGGCCAGGACCTGCTCGGCCGGTACATGGCCCTCGACGAACTTGCCGTCGAGCACCGCGGTATGGCAAGAGGCCAGGCGCGGGGCCACGCCCAGGCGCTGCTTGAAGCTGCTCATGTCGTTCTCGACATGGTCATGGACCTTGAAACCATTGGCTTGCAAGTGTTCGATCCACTTTTTGCAGCAGCCGCAATTGGCGTCGCGGTGCACATCGATGTCGATGGGGGCGGCGGCCTGGGCCAGGGAAGCGAACAACAGGGCGGACAGGGCCGCCAGACGCAGGGTGGATTTCATCGTGAGTCTCGTGTGGATCGAAGGTGGCGCCCTGGGGGCTGCGCGAATCGCCGTGCATTTTGCGTTTTTTACAGCGCCAGGAGCGAGGCTTGTGTATCAAGGTTATACAAGACACAGGCGGGCACCCGGGGTCAGAACCACAGGCGGACACCCAGTACCAGGCGTGCCTCGCTGGGTTTGTCGCCTTCGGCACGGGCGTAATCGGCACTGCTGCCGTAGCTGCGGTTCCAGGTCACGCCCAGGTAGGGGGCGAACTGGCGATCCAGTTCATAGCGCAGGCGCAGCCCGACTTCGGTTTGCGCCAGGCCCGATCCCAGGCGCCGTTCCGGATCGTTGCGGCCATAGAGGTTGACCTCCACCGTGGGCTGCAGGATCAAGCGGTTGCTCAGCAACATGTCATAGTCGCCCTTGAGGCGCAGGGCCGTCTGGCCGCCTTCGCCGAGGTAGGCGGTGACCTGGCTTTCGAAGTTGTACAAGGCCATGCCCTGCAGGCCGATGGCGGCCCAGGTCTGGGGCGCGGCGGGTTTGAAATCCTGGCGCACACCGCCGACCAGGTCCCACCAAGGGCCGATGGCATGGCCCCAGAGCGCCTCGAGCTCGATTTTCTCGCTGCGACCGTCGTTGCGTTCGCCTTCGCTGCGCAGCCACAAGCGCTCGATATCGCCACCGATCCAGGCATTCATTTCCCAGGCCAGGGTACTGCCGCGGTCGGCATCCTGGTATTCCAGCTGGTTGATCAGCCAGAGCGAATTGATCGCCTGGTCATGGACACCATGGCCTGACACCTCGGGAAAGGCTGCGCGTCGATCGGCTTCGGTAGGCGTCGGGATCGGCGTCCGGCTGCGTTCCCAGGCTGGGGTAGGGGCCAGGCCGTGGGCGCCGTGATCCATGGTGGACATCGCGCCGGGCGCCATGCCGGGCATGCTCCGGTGGTCCATGCCGACAGGGTCGGGCGTGGCATTGGCGGCGCTGGCCACCAGGCCCAGGCCGAGCAGCAAGCCGGGTAACGGCGCAGCAGGCTGGTGCTTCATGACGGACTTCCTTCCTGGTCGATGCGTACTTCGCGGAACATGCCCATCTCCATGTGGTACAGCAGGTGGCAGTGATAGGCCCAGCGGCCCAGGGCATCGGCGGTGACCCGATAACTGCGGCGGGTGCCGGGGGGCATGTCGATGGTGTGCTTGCGCACCTGGAAGCGTCCCTGTTCGTCCTCCAGGTCGCTCCATACGCCGTGCAGGTGGATGGGGTGGGTCATCATGGTGTCGTTGACCAGGACGATCCGCACCCGCTCGCCATAAGCCAGGCGCAAGGGTTGGGCGTCGCTGAACTTGATGCCATCGAAGGACCAGGCGAACTTCTCCATGTGTCCGGTCAGGTGCAGCTCGATGGTGCGGCTGGGCTCGCGGCCGTCGGGATCCTCGAAGATGCTGCGCAAGTCGGCGTAGGTCAGCACCCTGCGGCCGTTATCGCGCAGGCCGAGGCCCGGGTCGGCGAGTTTTGGCGTCGGGTTCATGGTCTGCATGTCCACCAGCGGATTGCCGTGCTCCGACGCCGGGTGGCGTTGCATTGGCGCCATCTCGCTGGCCTGGCTGTGGTCCATGCCCTGCATGTCGCCATGGTCCATGGCGGCCATCGGCTCGTGCCCCATCCCCGGCCTGTCCCCCATGCCCGCGGGCGCCATGGCGCCGTGGCCCATGCCCATGTCGGCCATGCTCAGCAGTGGACGCGGATCCAGGGGCGGTACGAGGGCGCCCAGGCCGTGGCTCACTGCCAGGGTGCCACGGGCATAGCCGGTACGATCCATGGACTGGGCGAAGACGGTGTAAGCCGGCTCGCGGCCGGGTTCCACCAGCACGTCGTAGGTCTCGGCCACGGCGATGCGCAACTCGTCGACGCTGACCGGGCGCACCTGCTGGCCGTCGGCGGCGACCACCGTCATCTGCAATCCCGGGATGCGCACATCGAAGTAGCTCATGGCCGAGGCGTTGATCAGCCGCAGGCGCAGCCGTTCGCCGGGCTTGAACAGCCCGGTCCAGTTGCTGCCCGGGGTCTGGCCGTTGAGCAGGTAGCTGTAGCTGGCGGCGCTGATGTCGGCCAGGTCGGTGGGGCTCATGTTCATTTCGGCCCACATCTTGCGATCAGCCAGGGTCGCGGCCCAGCCATCGCGGCCGGCATCGTCGATGAAATCGCCCAAGGTGCGCTTGTGGTAATTGAAGTAGCCGGACTGCTTTTTCAGGATCTGCATCAGGCGCTGTGGTGCAAGGTCGCTCCAGTCGCTGAGCAGCAGCACATGCTCGCGATCGTACTGGAACGATTCCGGCTCCCGGGGATCGATCACCAGCGGGCCATAGACCCCGGCCTGCTCCTGCAGCCCGGAATGGCTGTGGTACCAGTAGGTACCGTGCTGGCGGACCTGGAAGCGGTACTCGTAGACGCTGCCCGGGGCGATGCCGGCGAAACTCAGGCCGGGCACGCCGTCCATGTTGGCCGGCAGGAGGATGCCGTGCCAGTGGATCGAGGTGTCTTCCTCCAGGCGGTTGTTCACGCGGATGCTCACTGTATCGCCTTCGCGCCAGCGCAGCAGCGGGCCGGGCAGCCCGCCATTGATGGTCATCGCGGTGCGCGGGGTACCGCTGAAGTTCACCGGCGTCTGGCCGACATGCAGGTCGAACTGTCGACCGCGTATTTCCTGGGGCAGGCCAGGGTTGGCCCGGGGCCAGGCGGGGGAGTGCCAGAGGCCGCTGCCGGCCAGTGCGCCGGCGATGCCCATGCCCTTGATCAAGCTGCGTCGTGTTGGATTGCCAAGCATGCCGGGTGAGTCCTGTCAGTCCTGGGATTCAGGTTCAGGCAGAGACTAATCGGCGCTGGCTGTCAGCCAGCTGAGGTTCAGGTTACAGATTTGTCAGCGTGGCTGATGGGGTGTTGGGCCCGACCGTCGGCGGTATCCGGGCCCAGGCGCTTGATCAGCCAGGCGCTGCTTCGAGGAGGCGCTTGAGGTTGTCCAGGGCCTGCTCGCAACAACGCTCCATGCGCGAGCGCAAGCCGCCGAGATTGAGGTCGGTGGAGTATTGCAGGCTGTGCTTGAGCAGGGTGCCGTCGCCCTGTTTGCGCAACTGGTAGTGGACGATGCCATCCAGGGGCGCGGAGCTGAACACGATCTTGAACTCCCTGGGCAGCACTGCGTACAGGACCCGGCAGCTCAGGTGCACCTGCAAGCCCAGCAGGTTGATGGTTTCGCTGAACCTGTGGCCGGCCGGCAGCGAGCCGCCCAGGCCGGTATCGGCGCGCAGGGACCCGGGATGCCATTCGTGCCAGCGGTCGGGTTGGGAAAGGTAGTAGTAGACCGTATCGATGCTGGCGGCGATGTACCGCTGCTGGCTGATGTATTCGCCCGTCAGGTGGGGCTGGTGCTGGCCCATGATGCATGCACCTCCTTGTGGCCGGAGCTGCAAATATAGTCGCACTCCCGCGCTGGGGCGGGAGTGCGCTCGACCATTCAGCGGACTTTGAAGCGACCCATCAGGGCACTGACCCGCTGGTTGGCCTGGACCAGGCTCTGGGTGTTGTGTTCACTGGCCTGGCCGCTTTGCAGCAGTTCCTCGACCATATGTCGGATGCTCACCATGCTGCGGTTGATTTCCTCGGTGACCGCGCTCTGTTGCTCGGCGGCGGTGGCGATCTGGGTGCTCAGGCTGTTGATCTGGCTGACCGAACCGGCCATTTCATCCAGGCCCGAGTTGACCCGGGCAGTGGCATCGGCCGCCGACTGGCAGCTGGCCTGGGTGTTTTCCATGGCGCTGACCGAGGAGCTGACCCCCTGAGTCAGGCGAGTGAGCATCTCGTTGATTTCCGAGGTACTGGCCTGGGTACGGGCGGCCAAGGCGCGTACTTCGTCGGCCACCACGGCAAAGCCGCGACCCTGCTCCCCGGCCCGGGCCGCCTCGATGGCGGCGTTGAGCGCCAGCAGGTTGGTCTGTCCGGCGATGGCGCCGATCACCCCGAGGATCTCGGTGATGCGCTGGGCATCTTGCTGCATGGCCTCGACCTTGTGGGTGGCGCTGGCCACTTCGTCGATCAGGGCGATCACGCTGCCGGACGCTTCGCCCACCACCACTCGCGAACGCTCGGCATGCTCGTTGGCGCGCTGGGTGAATGCCGCGGTTTCGGCGGCATTGGCCGCCACGCTGTCGGCGGTGGAGCTCATCTGGGTGATGGCGGTGACGGTCTGGTCGGTTTCCGAGGCGTGCCGGGCGAGGATCTGTCCGCTTTGCTCGCTGGTGCGTTGCAGTTGTTGCAGGCTGCCGGCCATGGCCTCGGCGGCCTGGGTCACCTCGCCGATCATGTCCTGCAGATAGATGATGAATCGATTGACCGAGTGGCCGATGGCTCCCAGCTCATCCTCGGCGCGGATGGTGATGCGCCGGGTCAGGTCGGCGTCGCCGGTGGCCAGGGTGTCGATGTTGGCCTTGAGGGCCTTCATGCGCTGCACCAGCTGGCCGATGGCATAAACCTGCAGCAGCACCAGCAGGATCACCATGGGCAGTTGCAGCAGGCCCAGGGTGCTCAGCACGTCGTCGCGCTGGGCGGTGATCAGGCGGTTGGGCAGGGCGCTGGCGAGGAACCAGGGGGTGCCCTCGATAGGCTGCATGAAGAAGGTGCTCGGTTCCCCGGCGTTGTCGAACTCCAGGCGCTGCAGGCCGCTGCCGCGATTGCCCAGGGCCTGCTGCACCTGGGCGACGAAGGCCGAGCTGCTGGCCAGTTCGGCGATGTTCTTCAGGACGATGGGGCCATTGATCCGCGAACTGTTGCTGATGATCTTGCCGTCGGCCTCGACGATCAGCATCTGCGCGCCCAGGGTCTTTTCCTGGGCGGCCACCAGGTCATTGAAGAAGCCCAGGGTCACGTCGATGGTGGCCACGCCATAGGGCACGCCGTCGCGGCTGATGGCCATGGCGCAGTTGGTACGCGGTTCGGCGCTGGCATCGTCCTTGTAGGCGGCGGCCCAGGCGCATTGGCCCGGGGCGGTCCGCATGCCGCCCTTGTACCAGGGCTGGTCGTAGTAGTTGGGCGCCGCGTCGCTGTTCCAGAAGGTATTGACCTTGAGCTGGCCCGAGGCATCGCGGTGCCAGAAGGTACTGTGCTTGGCGCGCCCTGGAGTGCGCTGGCCGGGCAGGGGCCAGATGCCACCGCCGAAGACCTTCTGCTCTCCATACTGGTCCACCAGTCCCGGCAAGACCCGGTCGATGCTGTCGCTGTCGAGCAGGGCGACGGTCTGGGTAATGCTGCGTTGCTGTGCCTGGACCTTGTTCAGTTCACCCTGGATGCGTTGCGCCACTTCGGCGATGCGGTCCAGGGCGACCTGTTCTTCGGTCTGACGCAACTTGGGGGCCACCAGCTGGCCGATACCCAACACCGTGAGTACCAGCATCACGGCTATGAACAGGACCAGAAAGAGCGTGTAGCGGGCTTGAATCGTGCGCAAAGCGGGCATGGGACCTGTCCTTACCGAGCGTTTCTTATTCTTTGGGAGAGCTGCGCCTTATGCAGGGCATTAAGAAGGTATCGGCGCTGGACATGCGCTCTTTAGGACGTTCGTCCAGAAAAATCGATTTTGTTTGCAAGGAGTTTGCCTAAGTGCCAGCGACGTCGGGAGCGGTAACCGGCAAGGACCGCAAAAATGCTCCGAGAGTAGCCTTGAATAGAGGCCAGGCCCTTTAAATCAGGGACTTTTGGCGAATTTGTCGGAAATGTATAAAAAATGTAAATTTCCGAAATAATTCGTTGGCGCGAATTGTTTCGGCGTTGATACTTGCCCCCATTCAGATGTTTCACCATGGCTTGCGACCTGTTTCAGAGGTCTGCCCGGAGCTTTACGAAGTTTCCATGATGGCAGGACAGGGGAATCGACAAGCCGGACTACAGGAGTTGCAGTATGGCAATCGGATACGTTGGCGGCTGGAGCAGCAAGGCAGGCCTGTTGCAGGGAGGCGGCGACGTCAAGAAAGCCCCGCAGAGCGCCAAGGTGCGCCAGATCCTGACCATGGTGGGGCAGAACGCTACCGTGCTCGACGTGCGCAAGATGGATCAGTTGAAGCTGCACAAGCAGATCAAGGGCTTCGATCCGACGAATGTCACCATCAAGTCCTTGGGTGGCATGAGCACTTTCCTCAAGAACAACGGCCTGATCTCCGATGTCACTGCGCTGAACCTGCTCAATGCCGGTGACAAGTTCGACCGTTTCGGCATCCCGAAAAACCCCGAGGAGCCTTTCAACGCCCTGGAATACTTCGCGATGAAGATCGACGATATCCAGAACAACAACCTCAAGGGCAACAAGTACGCCAACTACCTGATTCCCGAGTACAAGAAGGCCATCTACGTCCTGCAGAGCCTGCAGAACTACGGCAAGGGCAACGGCACCACGGTACCCAACAAAGACGGCGCCACCTCCGCCAAGGCCTGAGCCGGGTTTCGCAAAAGGGCCGGGGCGCTTTCCAGCGACCCCGGCCTTGTCGTTTCAGCGGTCCAGCAGGGCCAGCACCTCTTCGCTGTAGCGAGTGCCGGCGGTGGCTTGCGAGCTGAAGATGCGGTCCAGCGACGCCAGGTCATCGGCGCTCAGGCGCACGTCCAGGGCCGCTACGTTCTCCTCCAGATAGCGCCGCTGCTTGGTGCCGGGGATGGGTATCAGGTATTCGCCCTGGGCCAGGACCCAGGCCAGGGCCAGTTGCCCAGCGCTGACCTCCTTCTGTATTGCCAGCTGCTGCACCTGTTCCACCAGGCGCAGGTTGCGCTGGAAGTTCTCTCCCTGGAAACGCGGGTTGAAACGCCGGTAATCATCGGCGGCGAAGTCGTCCGGGCTCTTCAGGGCGCCGGTGAGAAACCCCCGGCCCAGCGGGCTGTAGGGAACGAAAGCGATGCCCAGGCGCTGGCAGGTGGCAAGGCAGCCGTTTTCCTCGGGGTCGCGGCTCCACAATGAGTATTCGCTTTGCAGGGCGCTGATGGGGTGGACCTTGTGCGCCCGTTCCAGGGTCGCCGCCGAGGCTTCGCTCAAGCCCAGGTAGCGCACCTTGCCGGCCTTGACCAGTTCGGCCATGGCGCCGACGGTTTCCTCGATCGGCACCTGTGGGTCGACCCGGTGCTGGTAGTAGAGGTCCAGGGTATCCACGCCCAGGCGTCGCAGGCTGCCATCGATGGCGGCGCGCACATATTCCGGGCGACCATCGACGCCACGGGCCGAGGCATTGGCGGGGTCACGGACAATGCCGAACTTGCTGGCCAGCACCACTTGTTCGCGCTTGCCGCGAATGGCCTGGCCGATCAGTTCTTCATTGCTGTGGGGGCCGTACATGTCGGCGGTGTCCAGCAGGGTCACGCCCAAGTCCAGCGCCCGGTGCAGGGTGGCGATCGACTCCCGGGAATCGCTGCCGGTGGTGTAGAAATCGCTCATGCCCATGCAGCCCAGGCCAATGGCGGAAACCTGCGGGCCGTTGTGGCCCAGTTGTCGAGTGTGCATCGCTGGCTACTCCAGTGGTAGTGGGGAGGCGCTCATTGTGCTACTCGACAAAACAGCGATAAACCGGCTAAAAACGCTAGCACTATTAAGATATTCCAAATAATAAAGAGCGTTTTCCATGGATCGTTTCAACGCCATGCGCGTGTTCACCCGGATCGTCGAGCTTGGCGGTTTTGCCCGGGCGGCCGATAGCCTGCAACTGCCCAGGGCCTCGGTGACCATCCTGATCAAGCAGTTGGAGGCGCACCTGGGGGTGCAGTTGCTGCACCGCACCACCCGCCAGGTCAGCCCGACCCTGGACGGAGCCGCTTATTACCAGCGTTGCATACGCCTGCTGGCAGATCTGGAGGAGGCCGAGGCGGCCTTTTCCCAGGGGCGGCACAATCCCCGGGGCACCTTGCGGATCGACATGCCGGCCGGTATCGGCCACCTGATCGTGATGCCGGCGCTGCCGGAGTTTTCCGCGCGCTATCCCTTGCTCGAACTGGAGATCGGTCTCAATGACCGCCCGGTGGACCTGATTCGCGAGGGCGTGGACTGTGCCTTGCGTGGCGGTCCGCTACTGGACGAAAGCCTGGTGGCGCGCCCTCTGGCGCAGATGGCCCAGGTGACTTGCGCCAGCCCCGGCTATTTGCGCGAGCAAGGTGTTCCGACCTCCGTGGCGCAGTTGCAGGGACATCGGATGGTGGAGTACTTCTCGGCGGTTTCCGGCAAACGCTATGGCCTGGAGTTCCTGGTGGACGGTGAGCTGCATGAGATCAACCTGCCCAAGCAGGTCGCCGTCAACAGTGCCGATGGCTACCTGGCGGCCTGCGAAGCGGGCTACGGCTTGATCCAGACCCCGTACTACCATGCCGCCCGGCAACTGCAGGCCGGTGTCTTGCAAGAGGTGCTGGCGGAACATGCGCCACCGCCCTTGCCGTTGACAGCGTTGTATCCGCCCCAGCGCCACCTTTCGACTCGCATACGGGTGTTCGTCGACTGGCTGGTGGAGCTGTTCGCCCGGCAGGACGAACTCATCCGTGGTCGCAATCAAGGCCGGGCCCAGGCAGCAAAACGCCCGCGACAGGCCGGGCGTGGCTAGTGGGCGATGCGTGGTGGCCGGTGGACTGGCCGGATGGCTCGGCGCTGGCAGTCGCTCAACGGTGGTAGTAGTAGCCCGGGCCGCCGTCATGGTAGCGGTGATGCCAGCCATCGCGGGGCATGATGATGCAGCCTGACAGGGTCAGCATGGCCAGCAGGGGAATCAACAGGGTGATTCGACGGAACATTTATCAATCCTCAAGGACTCGGGGAACACGACAGGGCAACCAGGAAGAAAAAACTCCTTTGCGCCTGTAACATATGACCCCGATTCGCCGCGCGCATCCCCGAATCCGGGTATGTGCTTGGCATCGGCCTCGATACACGGCGGATACAATTTCAGCTTCAGGATTCCCGCAATGACTCAATCACAACGTTTGAAATATTCGATTCTGATTTCCCTGGCGGTCCTGGGAATCATGCTTGGCCTTTCCTACCTGCAGAACAGCGGCGTCATCGATGAAAAGACCTTCCAGTACATCGCCATCGCCGTGGCGGTCATCGTCGTGGTGCTCAACGGCGTGATGCGGCGCAAGGTCAAGCCCTGAGCCCGTGGACGGCCTCAGGCCAGGCCGTCCAGTACCGCTGCAGCCTGTTGATGCAGGCTGTAGCTCTTGTCTGCATTGAGGGTGATGACCCCTTCGCTGCACAAGCGCTTCAACACTTCGCGCACACTGAGGAACGATAACGGGATATCCAGCTCCAGCAGTTGGCTGTGGATGCCTCGTACCCCCAGGGAGCGGTCGCTCTGGGCCGCTACCAGCAAGGCGTCGATGACTTTCAGGCGAATCAGGCTGGTACGCAGGCCGAAGCTCTTGAGCATCTGCTTGATCCGGTCGTTGCTGTTGCGCTCGACTTGCTTGCCGAAGACGCTGGCGCCGGCGTCGAGGGAGGGCGTTCTGTTCACGATATTGCCGTCCATTGGCAGTTGCTGGTTGTACATGCAGAAACTCCTTAATCAGAGCCTGATCAGGAAAAGAATGATGGGTGCTCTAGTAACTAGACGAACGAGCACGACAAATCATGAGTCTCTGGATGTAGAAAATTTGTCGGTATCAAGTCGCTGACATGTGATGGTCCCAGCTGGCGGGCTCTGCGCCGGTTAATTTTTTTTCATCGATTTCGTCTGTATGGCAGGCAGGCGCCGGTTCCCTCGTGCGCGGCCGGATACCCAGGCTGGCGATCTTGCCAATTCCTTGCAGCCCTCCAGTCCTGGTTCTGTGTTTTCGTATCAGGAGTCGGCGTGATCATTTCCAGGCAGTTATCGAACGTTTGCCTTGCAGCCCTGTTTCTGAGTTTCAGTTGCGGCGCCCAGGCGCTGGCCCAGCCGGAGCAGACCCGTGCCGAAATTCGCCGCACCAGCTTCGGCGTACCGCATATCCGTGCAACCGATGAGCGAGGCCTGGGCTATGGCATCGGTTATGCCTACGCCCAGGACAACCTGTGCCTGCTGGCCAGTGAAGTGCTGACGGTCAACGGCCAGCGCTCACGCTACTTCGGTCCCGAGGGCCAGACCCTGGAGCAGCGGGACAACCTGGGCAGCGACGTGTTTTTCAGTTGGTTGAACACCCCCCAGGCGGTGGAGGCATTCTGGCAGGCGCAACCGGTAGCGATGCGCGAGCGCATGCAGGGGTATGTCGAGGGCTACAACCGCCAGCTGGCGGAGCGCCAGGCCCAGGGGCTGCCCGAACAATGCAAGGGCGAGTGGGTACGCCCGTTGACCACCGCGGACCTGGTGAAGCTGACCCGGCGCTTGCTGGTCGAAGGTGGCGCCGGCCAGTTCGCCGAGGCCCTGGCTGGCGCTACGCCACCGGGGAGCGTGGCGCAGGCCGGGTTGTCGGCGCAGGCCTGGCAGCTGGCGGCCGCGCGCCAGCAACGCTTTGCCCTGGATCGGGGCAGCAATGCAGTGGCCATCGGCAGCGAACGTTCGTTCAACGGTCGCGGCATGTTGCTGGCCAACCCGCACTTCCCCTGGATTGGCGGCATGCGCTTCTACCAGATGCACTTGACCATTCCCGGCCAGCTGGACGTGATGGGAGCGGCCTTGCCTGGCTTGCCGCTGATCAATATCGGCTTCAACCAGCACCTGGCCTGGACCCACACGGTCGATACCTCCAAGCACTTCACCCTGTATCGCTTGCAGCTGGACCCGAAGGACCCGACCCGCTACCTGCTCGATGGTCGTTCGCTGCCCCTGGAGCGCCAGGTGGTGACGGTGCAGGGCAAGGGCGCGGACGGTCAGTTGCATGAGCACTCGCGCACCTTGTACAGCTCGGTATTCGGCCCGGTGGTGCAGTGGCCGGGCGAGCTGGACTGGGATCGCCAGCATGCCTACAGCCTGCGCGATGCCAACCTGGGCAATACCCGGGTGCTGGTCCAGTGGGCGGCGATGAACCAGGCCACCAGCGTCTCCGGCCTGCAGGATAGCGTGCATCACTGGCAGGGCATTCCCTGGGTCAATACCTTGGCGGTGGATGACCAGGGCCGGGCGTTGTACATGAACCAGTCGGTGGTGCCCAACGTCACCCAGGCCAAGCTGGCGCAATGCAGCGATCCACGGGCGGGCACCCAGGTCATCGTCCTCGACGGCTCGCGCCAGGCCTGCGCCTGGGACATCGACCCGGCAGCGGCCCAGCCGGGTATCTTCGCCGCCGGCCAATTGCCGCAATTGGCGCGCAACGACTATCTGCAGCACTCCAACGACTCGGCCTGGATGGTCAACCCGGCCAAGCCGCTGGAAGGCTTTTCGCCGGTCATCAGCCAGCAGGATGTGCCTCTGAAAATGCGCGCGCGTTTTGCTCTGGATCGCTTGAGTCGGCTGCACCAGGCCCAGCCCAGCGACTTGCAGCATCTGGTCAGTGACGACCAGGTGTACCTGGCAGGCCAAGTGATGCCGGATCTGTTGCGGTTCTGCGCAGGGACGTTGGGGGCGGATGCCCAGCGCCTGGATGCGCTGTGTCGCAGCTTGAAGACCTGGGATCGCAGCGCGGGCCTGCAGGCCGGCCTGGGATTCGTGCATTTCCAGGGCATCATGCAGGCCATGTTGCAGGAGCCTGATGCCTGGCGCGTGGCGTTCGACTCCAAGGACCCGCAGCACACTCCGCGCGGGCTGGCCATTGGTCGCCCGGCGGTGGCCGAGGCGCTACGCCAGGCGATGCTGGCTTCGGCGCAGCAGGTGCAGGAGGCCGGGCTGGCCGAGGATATCCGCTGGGGCGATATCCAGCAGGTCAGCCAGGGTGGCCAGCCGACCCCGGTGCCCGGCGGGCCGGAGAGCCTGGGGATCTACAACGCCATGCAAAGCGTGCCCGGTGAAGCTGGCAAGCGCGAGGTGGTCAGTGGCACCAGCTACTTGAACATCGTCAGTTTCGATGAGCAGGGACCACGGGCCAGGGGATTGCTGGCGTTTTCCCTGTCCAGCGATCCGGCCTCGGCGCATTTTCGCGACCAGACCGAGGCCTTCGCCCGCAATCAGTGGAGTGAACTGCCCTTTACCGAGGCGCAGATCCGCGCCGATGGCCAGTACCAGGTGCAGGTGATCGAGGAGGCGCGCAAGGAGCCGGTGGCCTTGGCCCACCGCTGAGTTCAAGCGCGGGATAACATTCAAGGCCGCCCCGGCAACGGGGCGGCCTTCAGCTTTTTGGCGGGGACTGCGGCAGCGAGTTGATCACTGGGTTGCCGTCACGGTTGCGGGTCAGGTACACCGGCAGGACCTTGGGCAGCGAGGTCAGCAGGCTCTTGATCTGGCGCGTGTCGTAGATGCCACCGACGCGGATCTGGCCGGTGTGGCTGTCGGCCACCTGCACGGGTATCTCCAGGTAGCGGTTGATCAGCGGCAGGGCTTCGGTGAGGGACAGGTTGTCCAGCACCAGCTTGCCGTTGCGCCAGGCCAGGGAGCTGTCGTTGCTGTAGGTCTGGCTGATCTGCGGCTCGTAGTCGCCACCCTTGTAGCGTGCCTGCATGCCTGGCTCCAGGCGGAAGCCTTCGCCGGGCAGGGCGGTGTTGCTGCTGACCAGGACCGATCCCTGGAGCAGGGTGACCCGCACCTGGTCTTCGTACATCCACACGTTGAACTGAGTGCCCGTGACCTTGACCTGGCCGTTGGCGGCCTTGACCACGAAGGGGTGGCTGCTGTCATGGCTGACCTTGAAGAACGCTTCGCCCTGTTTCAGGGTCACCCGGCGCTGGTCCTTGTAGTTGCTGTAGACCAGGCTGCTGCCCAGGTTCAGCTCGACCTGGCTGCCATCGGCCAGGGTCACGCTGCGCAGGCTGTCGCCGGCTTCGAAGCGCTCGTAGGACGATGGCAGCCAGCCCAGCTCCCAGCCGCTGTAGGCGGCCAGGGGCAGGGCGCACAGGGCGATGGCAGCCGCCGCGCCATAGCGCTGCCAGGCTCGCCGTGGGGCACGTTGGAAGGGGGCTGGTGCAAGGGTGGTGGGTGGCAACTGGTCGGCCACCTCCCAGATTTCGCGCATGGCCTCGTATTCGAAGGCATGCAAGGGGTCGGCGTCATGCCATTGCTGGAAAGCCAGGCGCTCGGCATCGCTGCAGTCCGGTTCATGCAGGCGCATGCACCATTGGGCGGCAGCTTGGGTGATGGCGTCGTATTCGGCTTCCGAGAGGATCTGTTCGCTCATTGACTCTTCCTGATTTCGCGCATTCTACCCTCCAGGGCGAGCCTTGTAGAACAGTCGTCATGGCGATTGAGCATCAAAGTGAACTTATTTTCATCCGTCGCACCCTAAAAACACGTTGTGTATCGAAAGTTTCTACAAATGGAGATGGAACATGCTGAAGCACACTTTTGCCGCACTGTTTGCCTGCGCCACCCTGTTCGGTGCCTCTGCCGCACTGGCCGATCACCCGCAGGCGGGCTGGATCACCATCGAGAAAGCCATTGAAACGGCGAAGACCAAGGCTGGCTACGTGGCTATCTACAAGATCGAGGCGGATAACGACGGCTATTGGGAAGGCGAAGGTCGCAAGTCCGATGGCAGCGTCTACGAGTTCCGCATCGACGGCACCTCCGGCAACATCCTGCGCGACCAGAAAGACTGATGTTGGGCTCGGGAGGCAACCTTGCCTCCCATCCTTGCTTGACGCTGCTGGTGGGCCCGTGAGGCTGCACACCGAGCCAGTGGCGGATTTCTTGCTGCGGCTGCCGAGCCCCGCGCAGCCTGCGGCGTCCACTGCATGTCGTCGATCTTGCGGCGTCGCGCCGTCCCATATAGTCCGTATCGATCCGTGCGCGGCTGCACAAGGCATCCCGATCCGCGGTTGACAGGCCCGGGCGCCGCCGTTGTTTAATCGCCAGGTCATGCGCTGTAGCCCCCTCCAATAACTACACTGGAGCTTCAGATGTCTGCATCGTCCCTGGTTGCCGAGCCCCCTCGCGAATACCTGTCCCTGCCAGCCCTGGTGGAGTTGCTGGAGACCATTCTCCTGCGTCATGGATGCAGTGCCGAAGTGGCCCGCAGCCTGGCCCAGAACTGCGCCCAGGCCGAGCGCGATGGTGCCCAGAGCCATGGCGTGTTCCGTATTCCCGGCTACCTCTCGACCCTGGACAGCGGCTGGGTCGATGGCAAGGCAGTGCCGGTGGTGGAAGACGTGGCCCCGGCGTTCGTCCGGGTCGATGCCGCCAACGGCTTCGCCCAGCCGGCCCTGGCCGCCGGTCGTGAGTTGCTGGTGCGCAAGGCCCGTCACGCCGGAATCGCGTTGTTGGCGATTCGCAACTCCCATCACTTCGCCGCGCTCTGGCCGGATGTCGAACCCTTTGCCGAAGAAGGGCTGGTGGCCCTGAGCGTGGTCAACAGCATGACCTGCGTGGTGCCCCATGGCGCCGATCGGCCACTGTTCGGCACCAATCCGATCGCTTTCGCCGCGCCCCAGGCCCAGGGGCATCCCATCGTCTTCGACCTGGCCACCAGTACCATCGCCCACG
The DNA here is from genome assembly GCF_002112765.1 of Pseudomonas sp. B6(2017). Taxonomy (NCBI): domain Bacteria; kingdom Pseudomonadati; phylum Pseudomonadota; class Gammaproteobacteria; order Pseudomonadales; family Pseudomonadaceae; genus Pseudomonas; species Pseudomonas sp. B6(2017). The sequence continues at coordinate 92,616 of NZ_NEIQ01000011.1, forward strand.
GCGACGTGCAGATCGCCGCCGCCAAGGGCGAGCGCCTGCCGCCGGGAATCGGTGTCGACAGCCTGGGGCAGCCGACCCAGGATCCCAGGGCGATCCTCGAGGGCGGGGCCCTGCTGCCTTTTGGCGGCCATAAGGGTTCGGCGCTGTCGATGATGGTGGAACTGCTCTGTGCCGGGCTGACCGGTGGCAACTTCTCGTTCGAGTTCGATTGGTCCCGCCACCCGGGAGCCAAGACTCCCCGGACCGGCCAGTTGTTGATCGTCATCGATCCGGGCAAGGGCGCCGGCCAGGGTTTTGCCGAGCGCAGCCAGGAACTGGTGCGGCAGATGCACGCGGTGGGTCTCAAGCGCCTGCCGGGGGATCGTCGTCACTGGCAACGCGAGCGGTCCGGGGAAAAGGGTATCGCTATTGCCTGCCAGCAGTTGGAGCAGCTACGGGAGCTGGCGCGCAAGCAGTGAAGCGGGGGAGGTGAAGGCCAGGCAGCCGGGGCCTGGCCTAGAGGGAGGCTGCGCTCAGGAACGCCGGCCCAGCAACAGGCCGACCACCAGTCCGACGCCGGCGGAGATGGCTACGGTCTGCCATGGATGGCCGCCGATGTATTGCTCGGTGGCGTCGACCACCGGCTTGCTGCGCTCGCGCACATTGCTCACCGAATCCAATGCCTGCTTGAGCTTCTGGCTCACCTGGCGGCGCAGGCTCTCGCCTTCTTCGCCTACCAGGGCGGCGCTGCCCTTGAGCAGTTTTTCCGATTCCTCGATCAGCGCCTGCAGCTCGCTGAATGCCTGGTCCTTGATTTGATCGTTGTCCGCTTGCGCGGCGGTTTTACGAGCCATGAAGTGGTTCCTTGTCGATGTGGCCTAGTGGTGCAGTGTGCCATGGGCGCCCTTGCAGAGCGCCTGTAGTTCTCTGCCGCTCGCGACCTTGGCGGTAGCGGGGAGACTGGGCTGGCAAGCAATGGAGTCTGGCGCCGGGGCAAAAGTTGCAGCTGTTTTACCCATCGGCGACCTTCGCGGGTAAAACCGCCAGCCCCTACAGTGTAAGATGTCGCCTATTTTACGCAGCAGGAATTTCCCATGAGCTTCAACCTGGCTAACAAGACCCTGGCCGAGCGCGCCGCCATCGAGGACGAGAAGTCCCGCCTGTTCGAGCTGTGGCAGAGCAACCTGGGCAAGGCCAAGAGCGAGGCCGCACGGCTGTTCGGCGAGCGCAGCAAGCGCAAGGGCAAGTGGGCGGAGTGGGTCCGCGCCGAGCTCGACGGCATGTCGCCGCCGGAGTACTCCAACATGGTGCGCAGTGAAGTCAATCGCCTGATGGCGGCAAGCAAGTAACGGCAAAACTCTCGACGATCGCCTCGCGGACTTTAACCAGCAACGGGTCGATCTGCGGCGCGGTGCGCCAGCCCAGCTCGATGGGATAGCGCGGTAGCGCCAGGGGGCAGGGCAGCAACTGCAGGCCGGTGAACTCGGCGATGCGTCGGGCGGCATGGGCCGGGATGGTGGCCACCGCCTGGCTGCCCTTGAGCAGGAATGGCAACGCGGCAAAATGCGTGGTCGAGGCGCATACCTGGCGGCTCAAGCCCAGGTTCGCCAGCCCCTCGTCGGTGATGCCGATGAACCCTTGCGACGACACCAGCAGGTGTTCGCGTTCGACGAACTCCTGGATGTCGATCCGCTGCTGCCCGGGAGCCAGGCTCGCCGGATCTGCCAGGCATAGATAGTCACCTTCCCCCAGTACCTGGCGGCTGAGCATGCGCTGGGCGAACCCGCCGGCGCTGATGGCCAGGTCGACGCTGCGCTGCAATAGCGCTTCGGCGACCACCTGGCTGTGGGTCTGGCGAAAGATCAGCCGCAGCTTGGGCGCGCGCCGGGCCACGGCCTCGATCAACTGCCGGCCATAGGCGATCTCGAAGTCATCGGACAACCCCACGGTGACCGCCCGGCCCTGATAGTCGGCGCTGTCTGGCGCGACCATGGCCAGGCTCTGCCGGCATTTGTTCAAGGCCTCGCTGACCACCGGCTTCAACTGGTTGGCCTTGAGGGTCGGGGCCAGGCCGCGCCCGGTTCGTACGAACAGCTGGTCGCCATACAACTCGCGCAGCCGCCGCAGGGCTGCGCTCATGGCCGACTGGGTAACCCCCAGGCGCAGGGCGGCGCGGCTCGCGCTGGATTCGTCATGCAGCGCTTCGAAGGCCTTGAGCAAGTTGAGATCGATATCGGCGATATTCATATGGTTCATATCATTAAGCATTGAATTGGGGTTTATCGATGATCGGCGGCGGCAGGAGAATGCGCAACACCTGATCGCCGAAGGAGTCATCCCATGCCCAGATCCATAGTCGCTGCCCTGCAAATCGGCGCCTTGCCAGGTGGCAAGGCCGAAACCCTGGAACAGATCCTGTCCTACGAGGACGCCATCATCGACGCCGGCGCCCAACTGGTGGTGATGCCCGAAGCCCTGCTCGGGGGCTATCCCAAGGGCGAGGGCTTCGGCACCCAATTGGGCTACCGCCTGCCCGAGGGGCGAGAAGCCTTTGCCCGCTACTTCGCCAATGCCATCGATGTGCCGGGGGTGGAGACCGAGGCCCTGGCCGGTCTCTCGGCCCGCACCGGCGCCAACCTGGTGCTGGGCGTGATCGAGCGCAGCGGCAGCAGCCTGTATTGCACTGCGCTGTACTTCGATCCCCAGCAAGGCTTGGTGGGCAAGCATCGCAAGCTGATGCCCACCGGTACCGAACGGCTGATCTGGGGCAAGGGCGATGGTTCCACCTTGCCGGTGCTGGACACCCAGGTCGGGCGGGTCGGCGCGGTGATCTGCTGGGAAAACATGATGCCGCTGCTACGTACCGCCATGTATGCCCAGGGCATCGAGGTCTGGTGCGCACCGACGGTGGATGAGCGCGAGATGTGGCAGGTGAGCATGCGTCACGTGGCCCACGAAGGTCGGTGTTTCGTGGTCAGCGCCTGCCAGGTGCAGGCCTCGCCCGAGGAGCTGGGCCTGCAGATCGCCAACTGGCCGGCGCAACGGCCGTTGATCGCCGGCGGCAGCGTCATCGTCGGCCCCATGGGCGATGTGCTGGCCGGCCCGCTGGTGGGGCGTGCCGGGTTGATTTGCGCACAGATCGATACCGACGACCTGGTGAAGGCTCGCTATGACTACGATGTGGTGGGTCACTATGCGCGCCCGGACGTGTTCGAGCTGACGGTGGACCAGCGTCAGCGCCCTGGCGTGCGCTTTACCTGACGCAGGCTGGCGGGCCGAGGCGGCGCCACTCTTCGCGGGTAATTTCCCAGATGTCCAGGGCAAAACGGCCGCTGACGAACTCCCCGGCCTCGGAACGTACCAGGCGCATCCCGCCACGCTCGGATATCCGTCTTGAGCCCTGGTTGGGGGCGGCCTTGGGCACCCGCATCAGCGGTTGTTCCAGGACCTCGAACCAGTAGTGATCCACCGCTTGGCAGGCCTCGCTCATGTAGCCGTGGCCCTGCCATTGCGGAGCCAGCCAGAAGCCACGGTTGTTATCGGGTTCGCGCATCAGGCTGATGCTGCCGATCATTTGCCCAGGTTCCTCGCGCAGGCGAATGGTCCAGTGCCATTCCTCGCCCCGGGCCGTGGCCGGCAAGGCCATGTCACGGACAAAGCTCAAGGCGCCATCGGCCGGGTAGGGCCAGGGCACGTTGGCGTTGAGGTAGCGCACGACTTCCCACTGTGGAAACAGGTTCTGGATGGCACCGGCATCTGCCAGTTCCAGGGGCCGCAGCAGCAAGCGCGGGGTGGTGAGCGGCGGTACGTGGCCGGTCATGGGCATGGCTCCTTGTGGGTTTTGCCGAGCACCAGGTGTTCGCTGAGGAAGTCGACGAAGACTCGCAATTTTGGCAGCAGCTGTCGACTGCCAGGCCAGAGGATCGAGAACTTGCCGCGCTCGCCCTGGTAGTCGTCCAGCACCGATACCAGGCTGCCGTCGGCCAGGGCTCCGGCGACCACGAATTCCGGCACGTAGGCGATGCCCAGGCCCTGGGTCGCGGCATGGATCAATGCTTCGAGGTTGTTGCTGGTCAAGGCCTTGCCCAGCACCAATGGCGGCGCGCCTTCGGGCAAGCGCAGGCGCCAGGCCTGCATCTGGGTGCCGGCGGGGAACCTGTAGCGCAGGCAGGCGTGCCGTTCCAGGTCTGGCGGAGCCTGCGGCACGCCGCGCTGGGCGAAGTACTCCGGAGCGCCGACCAGCACGAAACCGAACGGTCCGAGGCTGCGCGAGCGCAATTGCGAATCCGCCAGCTCGCCACTGCGGATCACCGCGTCGAGGCCTTCGGCGATCACGTCGACCATCCGGTCGTTGAAATCCAGGTCCAGTTCGATGTCCGGGTAGCGCGCGGAGAACTCCGGAAGGATCGGCAGCAGCATGCGATAGCCGATGGCCGGCAGGCTGACCCGCAGCCGCCCCCGGGGTTTGTCGCTGATCCGCGCGAGCTCGGCTTCGGCTTCCTGTACCTCGTCGACGATGCGCTGGCCGCGTTCATAGAACAGCGTGCCTTCGTCGGTCAGGCTGATCCGCCGGGTACTGCGGTTCAGCAGGCGCACGCCGAGCCGTTGTTCCAGGCGGGCCAGGGCCTTGCCCACCGCCGAGGCGGAGAGCCCCAGGCGCTCGCCGGCAGCTACCAGGCTGCCGCTCTGGACCACGCAGACAAACACTTGCAAGCCGTTCAGGTTATCCATGGCGACCTCGATTAGAGCCTTTTTGTCCGCAAAGACCGGAATACTGCCCTGTTTTTCGCCTATTGCGGCACACCTACCATGAATTTTTTAGCTGACCCTGGTTGCCAGGAGGTAGAGGTGCCCGTGAATCCTGAACTTGAATTGACCCTGGGCTCGCCGGCCCGCAGTGGCGAGCGCGCAGCCCAAGGTGTGCTTGCGGCGGTGTGCCTGGCGGCCTTGATGCTGCCCTTGACCTTTGTCGGGGTGGCGGTGGCGACCCCGGCCATCGGCCGTGAACTGGGCGGCAGCCCGCTGGAACTGAGCTGGACCACCAACGCCTTCATGCTCAGCTTTGGCAGCGTGCTGATGGCTGCCGGTACCCTGGCCGACGAATTCGGTCGCAAGCGCCTGTTCAGCCTTGGCGTGGCGTTGTTCGCCCTGACTTCCCTGGCCCTGGTGTTAGCCCCGTCGTTGTTGTGGCTCAACCTGCTGCGCGGCGTCCAGGGCCTGGCCGGCGCCGCAGCCCTGGCCGGTGGTTCGGCGGCCCTGGCCCAAGCGTTCGATGGCCCGGGCCGGACCCGCGCCTTCAGTTTGCTGGGCACCACCTTCGGAGTCGGCCTGGCCTTCGGGCCGATCCTGGCCGGGGTGTTGATCGAGCATGCCGGCTGGCGCGGGATCTTCGTTTCCGGCGCCCTGATCGGGGCCCTGTCCCTGGGTTGTGGCGTGCCGCGCATGGTCGAGTCTCGCGATCCCGAGGCCAGGGGCGTGGATTGGCCCGGCACCTTGAGCTTCACCCTGGCCCTGGTGCTGCTGACCTGGGGCATCCTGCAAGCCCCGCAAAGCGGGTGGGGCAGCCCGCTGGTCCTGGCGTTGCTGGCGGGGGCCGGGCTGGCGCTGTGGGTGTTCGTGGCCGTGGAGCGTCGGGCGGCGCGGCCGATGCTCGACCTGTCGCTGTTTCGCTACCCGCGTTTCATCGGGGTCCAGGTACTGCCCATCGCGACCTGCTACTGCTACGTGGTGCTGCTGATCCTGTTGCCGATCCGCTTCATCGGCGTGGAAGGCTACAGCGAGATCGAGGCCGGGCTGCTGATGATCGCCCTGTCTGCGCCGATGCTGGTGGTGCCCTTCGCCGCAGGCTGGCTGAACCGTTGGTTCAGCGCCGGCAAGCTGGCGAGCCTGGGCCTGGTGGTGGCGGCTGGCGGGCTGTTCTGGCTCAGTTGCGGCAGCGTCGGGCAGGCCCCCCTGGAACGGGCCTGGCCGTTGCTGGTGATCGGCCTGGGCACAGGGCTGCCCTGGGGCCTGATGGATGGGTTGTCGGTGAGCGTGGTACCCAAGGAGCGGGCGGGCATGGCCAGCGGCATCTTCAGCACCACGCGAGTGGCGGGTGAGGGCATTGCCCTGGCCCTGGTGGTGGCTTTGCTGGCCGGCCTGTTGCAGCACGCCCTGGGCCAGGTGCAGGTCCGGGGCGATAGCGCGTTGCTGGCGGCCCGGCAACTGGCCGGAGGCGACCTGGCGGCCAGCGCGGCCGCCTTGCCGGAGCTCGCCCGCGAACGCTTGCTGGCCTTGTATACCGGGGCTTTCAGCCAGTTACTGCAGGTGCTGGTGGTGATCACCTTGCTGTCGGCCCTGGTGGTGCGAGTGGCGCTGCATGAGCCGCGCCGCACGCCGGGTCAGCGGAACTCGAAGAACTCGTAGTGCAGGTTGGCCTCGGGAATCCGGCATTCGTGCATCAGCTCGCGGACCCGCCCCAACAGGCCCTTGGGCCCGCAGAAACTGACCTGGATCTGCCCCGGGTCGGTTTCGGCCGCCGCGCGCTTGAGGGTCTGGGCCAGGGGCTCGACGCCGCCGCTGTTGGCGACGAAACCGACACCGCGGGCCTGGGCCATGCCCTGCAAGGCATCGACGCTGGGGAAGGCCCGGGAGGGGTTGTAGCAATACACCAGGGTCGCCCGGTCGAGCTGGCCGGCGGCCTGGTCCTGCAGCCAGGCAATGAACGGCGAGATGCCGACGCCGCCGCCGATCCAGATTTCCCGGGCGGCCTGTGGCGGGCGCTTGAAGCGACCGTAAGGGGCGTAGATATCGGCCAGCATGCCGACCTTGACCTGCTTGTGCAGCCGCTGGGTGTAGTCGCCCAGGGCGCGGATCACGAACTCGATGCGCCCATCGTGGGCCTGGGCACTAGCGATGGTGAACGGGTGGGGTTCGCGCAAGCCCTTTTCCTGCATTGCCAGGAAGGCGAACTGTCCGGCCTTGAAGGGAAAGCCGCGGCCGTGGGGAATCAGTTCCAGATGCAACGAGTTACGCTCGATGCGCACGGCGGTCACTTGGTATTCGCCGGCCTTGGCCAGGAACGGGTAGAGCAGCAGCTTGTACAGCGCCCCCAGGACGCCGAGCACGCACAGCAGGCCGAGCCAGATGCCTGACGGGTTGTCCAGGGCGATGGGCGACTTGAAGCTCAGCCAGTGCAGGATCACTACCAGGAACAGCGGTCCGGACAGCTTGTGCCACCAGCGCCATTGGCTGTAGGGAATGTTGCGGTTCAGGGCCAGGAGGACGATCAGGCCCAGGGCCACGTAGCTCAACTGGCGCACCAGCCGCGTCCAGTACTTGGACAGCTCGAGGATCGGCACGCTGTTCCATTCGTCCAGGTTGGCCTTGAACACCAGGTGGTAGCTGGCGAACGCCAGCGCCCAGATGCCCAGCCATTTGTGGGTCTCGTACACGCGGTCCAGGCCGCCGAACAAGCGCTCGGTCCAGCGCCAGCGGCTCGACAGCAGGCAGGACAGGGCCATGTAGGCCAGGGCGGCGCTGCCCAGCACCAGGCTCAGGGTGGCGGACGTCAGCCAGGTCTGGCTGGGGATTTCCATCAGCAGGGTCAAAGTGGTGATCAGCAGGACGCCGACGATCGTATGCCAGGTTCTCAAGGGTGCAGGACTCCGGTGAGCAAATGCCGTCAGGGCGAAAGCATCGCCGCGACGGTACGGCGAGTAACGACGATGCAAGGAACGATGTGCTGTGCTGCGACTAAAGTTGAATATGACAGGATTTCTCTCGCAGCAGCGTGCGATTCTAGTCTGTAGCGCTGATTTTATGCTGATCTGTATCAGGGGCTTCAGTATTTTATTTGTTGAAAATGATCGACTATCAATCGCATTTTCATTCATTCGTGCAACGGACTGTGCTGCGCGGGCCACAAAGTGCGTCTAGCAGACCTTGGCCCCGCAGCCGTATCGGGGCCCGTGACGATGAGCCAGACCATGCAAGCGCTGTTGAACCAGATTCTCGATGAAGTCCGCCCCCTGATCGGCCAAGGCCGGGTCGCCAGCTACATTCCGGCCCTGGCGGACGTGCCGGCCAACCAACTGGGGATCGCCGTCTATGGCAACGATGGCCAGGTGTTCAGCGCCGGCGATGCCGATACGGCGTTTTCGGTGCAGAGCATTTCCAAGGTCTTCAGCCTGGTGCAGGCCATCGGCCATTCCGGCGAAGCGATCTGGCAGCGCCTGGGGCACGAGCCCTCAGGACAGCCGTTCAACTCCCTGGTGCAGCTGGAATTCGAGCGTGGCCGCCCGCGCAACCCCTTCATCAACGCCGGCGCCCTGGTGATCTGCGACATAAACCAGTCGCGCTTCGCGGCGCCGGCCTTGTCCATGCGTGATTTCGTCCGACGCTTGTCCGGCAATCCCCAGGTGCTGGTGGACGGCCGGGTGGCGGAGTCGGAGTACCAGCACCGCGCGCGCAACGCGGCCATGGCCTACCTGATGCAATCCTTCGGCAACTTCCACAACGATGTGGAGGCGGTGCTGCGCAGCTACTTCAGCCATTGCGCCTTGCGCATGAGCTGCGTCGACCTGGCCCGGGCCTTCTGCTTCCTGGCCAACGATGGTTTTTGCAAGCACAGCGGCGAGCAGATCCTGAGTCGCCGGCAGACCCAGCAGGTCAACTCGATCATGGCCACCAGCGGCCTGTACGACGAGGCCGGCAACTTTGCCTATCGGGTCGGCTTGCCGGGCAAGAGCGGGGTGGGTGGCGGGATCGTCGCAGTGGTGCCGGGGCAGTTCACGGTGTGCGTGTGGTCGCCGGAGCTCAATGCTGCCGGCAACTCGCTGGTGGGCATGGCCGCCCTGGAATTGCTCAGCCAGCGTATTGGCTGGTCGGTGTTCTAGCTGGGCCTACCAGCTGCCGGTGGGGTTCGCCAGGCTGATCTGCCCGCGCTCGATGAAGCGCTGGGTACCGAACAGCCCGCCGGCCAGCTTGCCGCGCAGCACGTAGGGCAGGTTGTCCAGGCTCTGGGTCTGGCTCAGGCCCAGGGTCTGGCGCAATACCGAGAAGGCCGAGACGCTCACCGGTATCACCAGGATATCCTCGGCGTAGCGGCCGATATGCCCTTGCTGGTCGCTGACCCCGGAGGCCAGTGGCCGACCGTTGACCTCCAGGTCCAGGGCCACGCCGTTGTAGTCGATGGGGGTCTCGTTGGGGTTCTGCAAGCGCAGCTTGATGGCGAAGCGCATCTCCAGTTCCTGGCTCGGCAGCGGCTCGATGCCGACCACGTTGATCGCCAGCGGATCGCGCTGGGGCAACAGGGCACAGGCGCCCAGGCTGAGCAGGACCAGGGACAGGGCAATGAGTTTGCGCATGGGCTACCTACTGGCGATGGGAGTGAATGACCACGGCGTCGCTACGCGGCTTGCGCTCGACGCTCTGGCTATTGTCGAGCCTGCCACAAGGCCCCTGGGGGCCTTGCTTGACGCACGCAGGATAGACGCCGTTGCGCCTCAGGAGTTCGCCTTGGCGTCCCGGTCCGGGTCCTGCATGACCTTGAGGGTCGCAGCCTCGGGGTCGAATTCGTCTTCTTCCAGCTCCAGGAACTCTTCGGGCAGGAAGATATTGAGGAAGATCGCGCAGAAGGCGCCGACAGTGATCGGCGATTCGAAGATGTTGTGCAAGGCCTTGGGCAGTTCGCGCAGCACCTCGGGCACCGCCGCCACGCCCAGGCCCATGCCCAGGGAAATCGCCACGATCAGCACGTTGCGCCGGTGCAGGCCGGCCTCGGCGAGGATCTTGATCCCGGCCACCGCCACGGTGCCGAACATGATCAGGGTCGCGCCGCCCAGCACTGGCTTGGGCATCAATTGCAGCACCGCGCCGATGACCGGGAACAGCCCCAGCAGCACCAGCAGCCCGGCGATGAAGTAGGCCACGTAGCGACTGGCGACGCCGGTGAGTTGGATCACGCCGTTGTTCTGGGCGAAGGTCACCATCGGCAGGCTGTTGAACACCGCCGCCACCGCCGAGTTGAAACCATCGGCCAGCAGGCCGGACTTGATGCGCTTGATGTACAGCGGGCCCTTGACCGGCTGCTGGGAAATCATCGAGTTGGCCGTGAGGTCGCCGGCGGCTTCCAGTGGCGAGATCAGGAAGATCACCGCCAGGGGGATGAAGGCGATCAGGTCGAAGGAGAAACCGTACTTGAACGGCACCGGCACACTCACCAGGGGCACTTCGGGCATGGCCGCCATGTCCACCCGGCCCAGCATCCAGGCCACCAGGAAGCCCAGGGTCAGGCCGATGACGATGGAGCCCAGGCGCAACATCGGATTGTTGAAGCGGTTCAACACTACGATGGTCAGCAGCACCAGCGCCGCCAGGCCCAGGTTGCTGGCGGCGCCCAGGTCGCTGGCGCCATAGCCGCCGGCCATGTCGGTGACCGCCACCTTGATCAGCGACAGGCCCATCAGGGTGATGATGGTGCCGGTGACCACCGGGGTGATCAGCTTGCGCAGCTTGCCGATGAACTGGCTGAGGAACATCTCGATGAAGGCGGCGACGAAGCAGATACCGAAGATGGTCGAGAGGATCTCGTTGGTGTCGCCACCGCGGCCCTTGACCATGAAACCGGCGCTGAGCAGCACGCTGATGAACGAGAAACTGGTGCCTTGCACGCACAGCAGGCCCGAACCGATGGGGCCCAGGCGTCGGGCCTGGACGAAGGTGCCCAGGCCCGAGACGAACAGCGCCATGCTGATCAGGTACGGCAATTCGCTTTCAAGGCCCAGCACGCCGCCGAAGATCAGGGTCGGGCTGATGATGCCGACGAAGCTGGCCAGCACGTGCTGCAGGGCGGCGAAGATCGCCGCGCTGAAGTGTGGCCGATCGTTGAGGCCATAGATCAGGTCGGACTTGTAGCGGGGCGGGGAGTGTTCGGATGCGCTCATGAAGGAAGGCCTGCCAGTGGCACGTGGATACAACGGGGGCACGCGCCGGAAAGTGGACGGGACTTGGGTCCAAGAGCTGCCATCGGCAGGCATCCAGGGACCCGGTCGGAAAAAATGGAGGCGCAGGATGCCAGAAAGGGGCGGCTGCCAGAAGGGCAGGCGGGCATAAAAAACCAACTTCCAAGGGATACGAAAGATACTGTTTCTCATTTGCCTTTATGGAATAATCCGCGTCCCCGATCTGCGGACCGCCCCTCGATGCTGCCGATACCCAGCCTGCTGCGCAGCTTTCAAGAGCACTACGACGACCTGCTGAAGTTTCTCACCCGGCGCATGAACGACCGCCAGCGGGCGGCGGACGTGGCCCAGGACACCTACCTGAAGTTGCTCAAGGTCGAGCAGCAGGCACTGCAGGTCCAGAACGACCGCGGCTTCATTTTCCGCGTGGCCGGCAACCTGGCCATCGATACCCTGCGTCGCGAACAACGCCTGGCCGCCAACCTGGTTGAAGCCCCCGAGCATGGCGAGGCGGTGGACCCGGCTCCGGCCCCCGAGGCGGTACTGCTGGCCAAGGAGCGCCTGGAGGTGCTCGACCAGGCCCTGCAACAGCTGTCCGACAATGCGCGCCAGGCCCTGCTGCTCAATCGCCTGGAGGGCCTGACCCAGGCCCAGATCGCTGTGCGGCTGGGCGTTTCCGAAAGCATGGTGGCAAAATACATCGGCCAGGCCCTGCGCCATTGCCGCGACTGGCTGCAACAGCACCATGAATGATCCCCACCTGCTTGCCGACGCCGCCATGACCGATGCTCCCGAAAACCTCGACGACACCGCCATCGACTGGCTGGTGCTGCTGCACTCCGGCCAGGCCACCGCGGCCCAGCGCATGGCGTTCCAGCAGTGGCGCCAGCGCAGCCCGGCCCACACCCGGGCGGCGGATGAGGCTCAACGGCTGTGGGGTGACCTGGGCCAGACCCAGGCTGCGCAGCAGCACTCGCAGGCTGCTCGCCCGGCAGCCAGGGCCCATCGCTGGTGGCCGGCGCTGGCCGCTTCACTGTTGCTGGCCCTGGGTAGCGTGATCGGCTGGCAGCAATGGCCGGCCTGGACCTCGGACTACCACACCGGCGTGGGCCAGCAACAACACTTGACCCTGGACGATGGTTCACGGGTGATCCTCAACAGCGCCAGCGCCTTGTCGGTGGCTTATTCGGCGGATGAGCGGCGGGTGGTCCTGGAGCAGGGCGAGGCGCTGTTCGAACCACAGGCCGATGGGCAGCGACCGTTCGTGGTCCAGGTTCGTGGCCAGCGCCTGCAGGGTGCGGGCGGAGCGTTCAGCGTGCGTCGTGATGGTGACCAGCTGACGGTGGTGGTGCGCGAGGGCCAGGTGCAATTCACCGGCGATCATGCCCCGGTGCTGCTGCAGGCCGACCAGCGTCTGCAGTACCAGGCCGGCCAGCCGCTCCTGGCCCAACAGAAGGTGGACGCCGCCAGCCTGACCGCCTGGCAGCGCGGCAAGCTGATTTTCAACGGCCGGCCGCTGGGCGAGGTGATCGGCGAACTGGAGCGCTACCAGCATGGGCGCATCCTGGTTTCCGACCGGCAATTGGCGGACCTGGCCATCAGCGGCGTGTTCGACCTCAACGATCCCCAGGGGTCGCTGCGTACCTTGCAGCAACGCTATCCCTTGCAGATCACCCACTTGCCATGGCTGGCACTGCTGCACTGAAATTTTTTTGCAGCGGGTGCTGCAAGTTCCTTTCCGGCCAATCGTCGTAGTGAGACTGAGAAGGCAATCATTCTCATTGACGTCATTTCAACGGGCTGGGAAGGAACACGTGAAAGCTATGTTCAAGCTGTCGATACTCGGGCGCGGTCAACACCTGGTGCGCCGCACATTACTGGCCCAGGCCGTACTCGCCGGGGCCCTGGGCCCGCTGCTGGCCCAGGCGCAACAGCCACTGCCCGCCAGCCAGGCCGGTGCAGCCCAGGAGCGGCGTGTGTCTTTGCAGTTGCCGGCCCAGCCCCTGGACCAGGCCCTGACTCGTTTCGCCGACCAGGCCGACCTGCGCTTGCTTTACACCACCAGTGATGTGGCGGGCCTGCAGGCGCCGGCCCTCGCCGGTGAAGTCACCATCGCCCAGGCCCTGCAAGCCTTGCTGGCCGGCAGTGGCATGGGCTGGTCGTTCAGCGATGGGCGCACGGTCATCCTGCGTCGTGCCGAGCCTGCGGCGAGCAGCCTCAATCTCAAGCCGACCCAGGTCACCGTGGCGTCGCGTACCAGCACCGCGATCAGCGAGATCCCCGGCACCGTCTGGGTGGTGGAACAGAGCCAGTTGCGCGAGCAGTTGGAAACCGGGGTCAGCCTCAAGGAAGCCATCGGCAAGCTGGTGCCGGGCCTGGACCTGGCGCCGGAAGGCCGTACCAACTATGGCCAGAACATGCGTGGGCGCAACGTGCTGGTGATGATCGACGGGGTCAGCCAGAACAGCTCCCGGGGCTTGTCGCGCCAGTTCGACAGCATCTCGCCGTTCAACGTCGAACGTGTGGAGGTGCTATCCGGGGCCAGCGCGATCTATGGCGGCGGCGCCACCGGCGGCATCATCAATATAGTCACCAAGAAGGGCGAGCCGGGTCCGGCGCGTTTCGAGACCCAGATCGGTGCCAGCAGCGGCTTCAACAACAGTGACGACTTGACCACCCGTATCGCCCAGTCGGTGAGCGGCGGCAACGAAGCCATCAGCGGTCGCCTGGCCGTGGCCGGCGAGCAGAACCAGGCGTTCTACGATGGCGCCGGCAAGCAGATCTTCATCGACAATACCCAGACCGACCTGCAGTACAACCGCACCATCGACCTGATGGGCAGCCTGGCCATGAACTTCAACGAGGAGCAGAGCCTGGACCTCTTGGCCCAGTATTACGACTCGGGTAACCACGGCAGCACCGGGATCTACTTTCCCAACCTCAAGAACCAGGCGCCCTCGAACCTGGAAGACGCCAAGTTGCGTGGCGGCTACTCCACCGACCTGGAACCGCGCACCCGGCGCCTGTTGCTCAATGCCAACTATCACCACGCCGACGTGCTGGGCCAGGATTTCTACCTGCAGGCCTCATATCGCAAGGAAAACGACAACTTCTATCCGTTTCCCTACTACAACACCGGCAAGCCGACCGGTTCCAAGGGCGTGTACTTCGCCGCCTCGCAGCAGAACTTCGAGGTCAGCAGCCTCAAGGCGCTGTTCGCCAAGGAGTTCGACACTGTCAAGCTGACCTATGGCGTGGACCTGGATCGCGAGCGCTTCAACGCCGAGCAGAGCACCTTCGATCAACGGGTGTCGTCAGAAAGTGGTGGCCTGGACCTGGTGACCCAGAGCAAGGCCGCGCGCTATCCCAGCTACCGGGTCGATGGCCTGTCCGCCTATACCCAGCTGGATTGGCACGCCACGGACAACCTGACGGTCTCCGGTGGTTATCGGCGCCAGCAGATGGACGTGGATGTCGGGCGGTTCAAGAACGTGCCGGGAGGCAACAACGATTACCAGGTCAACCTGTTCAACCTGGGCACCATCTATGACTTCAAGAACGGCCATCAGGTGTGGGTCAACTACGGCGAGGGCTTCGATCTGCCGGACCCGGCCAAGTTCTACGGCAAGCCGGGGCTGAGCGTCGACGACAATCCCCTGGCCGGGATCAAGAGTCGCCAGGTAGAAACCGGCTGGCGCTTCTCCGATAGCGATTGGGATGCCCAGGCGGCGCTGTACTACATCTGGTCGGACAAGGTCATCACCACCGACAACGCGACCCTGACCATCGACGTCAAGGACCAGAAGAGCCGCGACTATGGCTTCGAAAGCGCCCTGACCCGGCATTTCGAGAGCGGCTGGGAGGCGGGTGGCACCCTGCACCTGGTGCGTTCCGAGGAGGAGGGCAAGAACGGCGGCTGGATCAAGCGTGATGCGCGCTACGCCTCGCTGTCCAAGTCCACGGCCTTCATCGGCTGGAAGGGCGATAGTCAAAGCGTGCGCCTGCAGGGCAACCATGCCTTCACCCTCAAGGACGATGCTGACCACACCATCGACGGCTACACCACCTTCGACCTGCTGGGCAGCCAGGACACCGGCTTCGGCACCTTCAGCGGGGGTATCCAGAACCTGCTGAACAAGCAATACAGCACGGTCTGGGGCCAGCGCGCGAAGCTGTTCTATTCGCCGACGTATGGGCCCGAGTACCTCTATGACTACCAGGGTCGCGGCCGCACCTACACCCTGAGCTGGACCATGGCCTATTGATTCACCGCTGAGCCGGTAGCCGTTGCCGAGGTGGCGCAGCGGTCGCAGCGACTCGATCTGCCTGCCTCATCGGTGCCCGTTGCGCGGGCATGCGCAGCCGTCGGCGGCTACACGCAGCCGTTGTAGCCGTTGTAGCCGTTGCCGAGCGTGCGAGGCTGCGCAGCACCCGCAGGGCCCGTGCCTGCTGACAGTTTCTGTCAGGAGGCTCTGCTATCCTGCGGCGGATTTTTTCCGGGAGTCCAGCCAAGGTGTCGCGAGCCAGTCGATTACTCACTCTGTTGCAGATGCTGCGAGGCAAAAGCCGTCCGGTCACGGCCGCGACCCTGGCGGCGCAGCTGGAGGTGTCCGAGCGCACCCTGTATCGCGACATCGCCGAGCTCACTGCCCTGGGCGCGCCCATCTACGGTGAGGCCGGGGTCGGTTATGTATTGCGCAGCGGGCTGTTCCTGCCACCGTTGATGCTCAATGCCGACGAGACCGAGGCCGTGGTGCTCGGCCTGCGCTACGTCGACCAGCGCGGCGATGAGGAACTGAGCAAGGCCGCCGCCGATGCCATGGCCAAGATTGCCGCGGTGCTGGCGCCGGCGGCCCAGGACGCCTTGCGCAACCCGACGCTGCTACCGGGGCCGGCCGGTTATGGCTTCCCCGACAATCCGGTGTCGCTGAACGTGTACCGCCAGGCGATCCGCCACCAGGCCAAGTTGCTGATCGACTATGCCGACGTCAACCGCACGCCCAGCCAGCGCCTGATCTGGCCCCTGGCGTTGGGGTTCCTCAATGAGGCGCGAGTGATCGTCGCCTGGTGTGAACTGCGTGGGGACTACCGGACCTTTCGTACGGACCGGGTCGCCGCTGCGCAGGAGCAGAGCGAGGCCTATCCGGGCCGGCGCAGCGACTGGCTACGGACCTGGCGCAAGCGCATGCAGAGCGATGAAGGCCAGCGTTTCACTCCTGACAAGAAATGACGCAAGGGGCTCTTAACATGCCGGCCTCGTCCACATGCAAGGAGCTTGCGCCATGCCAGTCATCAATCGATCCGAGCACCGGCACCATCCTGGAGGCGGGCCGCTGGTCCCGGCGATCGAGGCCTTCTTGGCCGCCACCCACAGCGGCGACCGCTCGCAGATAACCTCGATCTTCGCTCCCCAGGCCCAGGTCTTCGATGAGCGCGAGCACCGGGTCGGGCCGGGCGAGATCGCCCGCTGGATGGCGGACAACCCTGGCCGCCTGCGGGTAGTCGGGGTCCAGCAACGTACCGGCAAGATACTGCTGGACAGCCTTCTGTGTGGCGATTTTCCCGGTGGCCCGCGGTCGCTGCGCCATGTCTTTCGCCTGGATGACCAAGGGCGGATCGCCCGGCTGGACATTTCCCGCTGAGATAGCTGGCGTATTTCCCCTGGGCGCCCGGCAGCGGATACGCGAGACGATGGGCGGTGGCATAATGCGGCCTTTTGCCGGGAGGCCGTGGCCCCATGTCGTTCGACTCACCCTTGAGTGCCTACCAACATGCCCTGGAGCAGCAAGGGTTCGTCGCCGATGAGGCCCAGACCCAAGCGGTGCAGGCCTTGCAGCGTTGCCATGGAGCCTTGCACCAGGGCCGCGGGGCGGTGGCCGGCGTCTACCTCTGGGGGGCGGTGGGGCGCGGCAAGACCTGGCTGATGGACCAGTTCTACCAGAGCTTGAAGGTGCCCGCGCGACGCCAGCACTTCCACCACTTCATGGGCTGGGTACACCAGCGTTCCTTCCAGCTGACCGGTATCGCCGATCCGTTGCAGGCCCTGGCCCGGGAGCTCGCGGACGAGGTACGGGTGTTGTGCTTCGACGAATTGTTCGTCAACGACATCGGTGACGCGATCATCCTCGGCCGCCTGTTCCAGGTGATGTTCGAACAGGGCGTGGTGATGGTCTGCACTTCCAACCAGCCGCCCGAGCAACTTTATGCCGATGGGTTCAATCGCGAGCGTTTCCTGCCGGCCATCGATGCCATCAACCGGCACATGCAGGTGGTGGCGGTCGACGGTGCCCAGGATCATCGCCTGCATCCGGGGATCGGTACCCAGCGTTACTGGGTGACTGCCGAAGGCCAGGCCAGCGTCCTGGGACCCTTGTTCGAACGCTTGTGTGCCGGGCAGCCGGCAACCGCGGAGCCGGTGCTGCTGGGCTATCGACCGGTGACGGTGGTCCAGGCCGCCGAGGCGGTGGTCTGGTGCCGCTTCGCCGACTTGTGCGAGCAGCCGTTCTCGGCCATGGATTTCATGGCCTTGTGCGACCGCTACCGCGCCATCCTGGTTGGCGAAGTGCCTTGCCTGAGCGCCCGGCAACGCCCGGGGCGCATTGCCCGGGGCACCGAGGATGGTGCCGAGCGGGTGGTGGCGGGAGATCGCGAGTTGCCGCAACTGTCGATCCACGACGATGCGGTCCGGCGTTTCATCGCCCTGGTGGACGAGTGCTACGACCGCAAGGTGCCGCTGTACCTGGAGGCGCAAGTGTCGATGGAGCAGCTGTACACCGAGGGTTACCTGGAGTTCGCCTTTCGCCGGACCTTGAGCCGCCTGCAGGAGATGCAATTGCAGCGTTTCGGCCAGCGCTGAAGGGAAGTGCTTCCGAGTGTGGTTCATCCCGGTCATTGACTAGGATCTTTCTGCCATAAGTGGGTGAAAAATCTTCGTTTGGTCAAATCCGCCAGCCTACAATCGGAGCTGCCCGAGCCTTGAGCGCTCGTTCCGACACATTGATCGAGGATGAACATGGACGTTGCCGATGTCGTGGTGTTGCAAGCCAGTTACAGCAACCCGGTGCATGCCGAAGCCATAGGCGTGTTGCTCAGTCATTACGCAGCCGACGTCATGGGCGGTGGCCAGAGCCTCTCGGCGGACCAGCTCCAGCGGTTGCCGGAGGAGCTGGCCAAGCGACCCCAGGCGTTCAGCGTGCTGGCCTTCGCTGGCGGGCAGCCAGTGGGCCTGGTGAACTGTTTCGAAGGTTTCTCCACCTTTGCCTGCCGGCCCCTGGTGAATGTCCACGATGTGGTGGTGCTCGACGGTTTTCGTGGCCAGGGCCTGAGCAAGCGCCTGTTGCAGAAGGTCGAGGACATCGCTCGCCAGCGCGGCTGCTGCAAGATCACCCTGGAGGTGCTGGAAGGCAATGCCAGGGCCCAGGCGGCGTACCGGGCCTGCGGTTTTGCCGATGCGATGCTCGACCCCGTCCATGGCCGCATGCTGTTCTGGAGCAAGGCCTTGTAATGCCACGCGCCGCCCCCGCGACCCGCCAGCCTGGCACGGATACGCCCTGGAGCATCTTCCTGGTGTTCCTGCGCCTGGGGCTGACGTCCTTCGGCGGGCCGGTGGCGCACCTGGGCTACTTTCGCGAGGAGTTCGTCCAGCGCCGACGCTGGCTGGGGGAGGCGGCCTACGCCGAGCTGGTCGCGCTGTGCCAGTTCTTGCCGGGCCCCGCCAGCAGCCAGGTGGGAATCGCCCTGGGCTTGTCTCGGGCTGGAGTCCCCGGCGCCCTTGGGGCCTGGGCCGGCTTCACCTTGCCCTCGGCGTTGGTCCTGGCCCTGTTGGCCATGGGGCTTGGGACCGGGGTTCCTCCCGGTGCCTTGAAGGGCTTGCAACTGGTGGCGGTGGCCGTGGTGGCCCAAGCCCTCTGGAGCATGGCTTGGAGTCTGTGGCGAGGGCCGTTGCGGTTTGCCATCGGGTTGTTGGCGGCACTCTGGGTGCTGCGCTGGCCGGGGCTGGAGGCACAGTTGCTGGCCATGTCGGTCGCCGCGCTGGCAGGTAGCCTGTTGATCAACACCGCTGGCGTTCCGCTAGTCGAGGCGCCAATGGCGCCGGTCAGTCGGCGAATGGGGGCCTTGTGCCTGGGCCTGGCATTAGTGTTGCTGCTGCTCCTGCCGGGCATGGCATTGCTCTGGCCGAATCGCCTGCTGCAGCTGTTCGATGCTTTCTACCGGGTCGGCGCCCTGGTGTTCGGCGGTGGCCATGTGGTGCTGCCGCTGCTGCAAGCCCAGGTGGTGGAGCCGGGCTGGATCGGCAACTCACTGTTCCTGGCTGGTTATGCCAGTGCCCAGGCGGTGCCGGGGCCGTTGTTCAGCGTGGCCGCCTTTCTCGGCGCGGCCATCGATGGCTGGAGCGGGGCGCTGGTGTGCCTGCTGGCGATCTTCCTCCCGGGCTTGCTGCTGGTGATCGGGGTCGTGCCGTTCTGGCAAGTCCTGCGTCATCGCCAGGCGATCCAGGCCGCCCTGGCCGGGGTCAACGCCGCGGTGGTGGGTTTGCTGGCGGCGGCCCTGTACCAGCCCTTGTGGACGTCCACGGTCCGCGGACCTCTGGAGTTGCTGGCGGTAGCGTTGGTGTTTCTGCTGTTGCGCAGCGGCCGGGTACCGCCCTGGGCCCTGGTGGTGCTGGGAGCGCTGATCGGCGGCTGGAGGCTGTAGCGCCTAGAGGTCGTGTTGCGCGGGATCGAGCTTGGGAAACACCAGGCGGAATTCGGTCTGGCCATCGATGACGCTGCTGACTTCGGCGTGGCCGTCATGCAGGTTCATGATCGAACGCACGATCGCCAATCCCAGGCCAGTGCCGCCTTCGGCGCGGGTACGGCTGCTGTCGATCCGGTAGAAGCGCTCGAACAGATGTGGCAGGTGACAGGCCTCGATGCCCGGACCGGGGTTGCTCACCGTGAGGCTCACCGCCTGCAGCTGTTGTTCGACCCGCAGCTGGATACGGCCCTTGGCCGGGCTGTGGCGAATGGCATTGGACAGCAGGTTGGAAATGGCCCGCTGGATCATCAGCCGATCCCCCAGGACCCAGGCATCGCCGCTCTGTTGCAGTTCCAGTTGCTTGTCCTCGGCGCTCAGGGCGAACAGCTCCATGACTTTGCATGCTTCCACCCGCAGGGAAATCCGCGCGAAGCGAGCCTGGGAAGCCGGTTGGCTGACCTGGGCCAGGAGCAGCATGTCGGCGACCATCCGCGTGACGCGCTCCAGTTCTTCGATGCTGGCCTCCAGCACAGCCTTGTATTCTTCCGGCGGACGCTCCCGGGACAGGGTCACCTGGGCCTTGCCCATCAGGTTGCTGATGGGTGAACGCAGCTCATGGGCCAGGTCATCGGAAAATTGCGACAGGCGCTGCACGCCACCATCCAGGCGTTGCAGCATGACATTGATCCCCTGGCCCAGCTCCGCCAGTTCCCGGGGCAGCCGCTCCAGATTCAGGCGGTGGGTCAGGTCCTGGGTGCTGACCTTGGCCGCCACCCGGCTGAACTGCTGCAGGGGCAGCAGCCCTCTCTGCACCAGCCACCAGGCACCAATGCCGATCAGGCCCAGCAGCAGTGGCAGGGCAATCACCGTGGAGCGCAGGTAGGCACTGAGCAGCGCCTGGTCGTTACTGCGGTCCAGGCTCAGCACGACTCGCACCTGCTCGCCATTGCGCATGGGCATCGGCTGCGAGGCACTGAGCAACTGGCTGCCGCTGTTGTCGTTCCAGTCCAGGTAGGTGTTGCCCCTGGCTTCCTTGAGGGCACGGGGTAAAGGTTGCTGGCCGTCGCCGACATCCAGCAGCGGTGGCGCCAGCGGATCGCTGGACAACACCGACAGGCGCAGGTTGTCGTGGCCCATTACCAGGTCCAGCAGGGAATGGGGGCGGGCCGCCAGGTCGCTGCTCTTGAGGTCGCTGATCAGGCTGTGCTGGATCTGCTCCAGCTTGCTCTGCAGGCTCTTGCGGGCCAGGGTGTCCAGCTCGTGGCTCAGGGACAGGTAGGCCAGGGTGGCCAACAGCAGGACCAGGGCCGCGCCCATCAGGCTGACGGTCAGGCCCAGGCGCATGGACAGGCTGCCGTTGCCGGGCGATGCAGGAGCAGTGGTCATTGGCGCACTTCCAGCACGTAGCCGACACCGCGCAGGGTATGGATCAGCTTGAGCTCGCTGGCATCGTCGATCTTGGCCCGCAAGCGGCTGATGGAAACTTCCACCACGTTGGTATCGCAATCGAAGTTCATGTCCCAGACCAGGGAAATGATTTGCGTGCGGGTCAGAACTTCACCGGAGTGCCGCATCAATACATGCAGCAGGGTGAACTCCTTGGTGGTCAGGTCGATACGGCGTTCGCCGCGATATGCTCGATGGCGTCGCGGGTCCAGTTGCAGGTCGGCAACTTGCAAGACTTCTGGCTGGGCCACCGGTTCACTGCGCCGCATCAAGGTGCGGACCCGGGCCAGCAACTCGGGAAATTGAAATGGCTTGACCAGGTAATCATCGGCGCCAAGATCCAGGCCCCTGACTTTGTCTTCCAGGCGGCCACGGGCGCTCAGCATCATGACTCGCGCCGGATATTGTCGGTGCATATGTTGCAATACTTGCCAACCATCTTTGCCTGGCAGGTTTACATCCAGGATCACCAACTCGTAGGACTGTTGTTCAATCAGGTGCAGGCCATCCACGCCATTGTCGGCGCGGTCAACGATATATCCACTCTCGGTAAGTCCCTGATGCAAGTAGTCGGCGGTTTTCGACTCGTCCTCGATCACCAGAATACGCATGGCCTATTGTCCTCTTTAAATAACCGGATGTTGTTCAATGAAGCGATGGTGAAGCCTGAAGTAACTACAGGGTCAATCGCTCAGGCCAGTTAATTCAACGAATTAGCTGGTTGTCGACGGCCGGTAGAACATTCCGGGCAGGAAGCATGTTGGGGATTGCAGGGCAATGAGCGATCCAGGTGCTGTTGGCTCGTTTGTTGTTTCAATTCTTTTCTTCGATACGGAAGTCTTTGGGGGCAGGGTGGGGATGTTAAGCGAGTACATTCGGGCGATGTGCCACATGACAGCTTTGTAATGGCTCGGTAATTAACTTGAAACATGAATCGCAATCACTGGTAAACCAATAAAAAAGGCGCCCAAAGGGCGCCGAAATATCCAACTCTGGTTGAGGAGCATTTATCCAGAGTGGTTGCACAAAGATTGGATCAGGCGCCCGGCTGCTGGCTTACTTGTTTTTCTTGTTTGGCATCCGAGGCGGAATATGACGGTGCAGATTGCTGTTTGTCGCTCTTGGCGGTATTGGCGTCCGGGGTTCCGTGAATCTGTTGCTGATTGACGCGGAAGTTCTCGTAGAACTGTTGTACGCGCTCCGAACCGCCTTCGGCGAAGGCTGCGCTGGAGCCGGCGAGAATCACGCCGCTGAGTACAAGAGTTGAAAGTTTCATGCTGGTTTTCCTGCTTAAGAGTGTTCGGCTACTTGCTTCGTCCCTGTATGGCAAGTGACGGGGGGAAGTTAAACCGAATTCTATTAAGTGAGGGTTAACGCCAGCCTGAGGCGAAAATTACATTTTCGACATGATGTTGCGGTGGTCATCGTGGGCGACCAGGGGGAAGAGGGGATGCGCTCCAGGATGGACGGGCAGGCACGCAGCAATGGCGCCCCGGGAGCCGTGGAGCTCCCGGGGAGGTGATCATTTTTGCACGACGGTGGTGTCGGCAGGCGCTTTGGGCTGCATCAGGCTGAAGTCGATCAGCGGCCTGCTCTGGCGTTGGTTGGGGTCGCCGATCAGCAATGGCCGTGGCTTGAAGCTGTCGCTGACCAGGCTGCGACTATGGTCCAGCTGATCGAAGCTCAGGCCTGCCAGGTCGGCCCAGGTATGCACCAGCTGCGAGCTCATGAAGGGTCGGCTGAGGTCGGAGGCGAAGTTCCAGTCGTGGTTCTCTCGCCACTTGGGCGAGGCCCAGGCGATGAACGGAATGGTGTACATCGGCGCGGTGGGCTTGCCTTCGTTGCGCCCCAGGGTGTCGTGGCCGGCGGAGTCGAAGACGTCTTCACCGTGATCCGACAGGTACAGCAAGAAACCGTTGGGGTCGGCCTTGGCGTAGTCCTTGATCAGGCTGGAAACCACGAAATCGTTGTACAGCACGGCGTTGTCGTAGCTG
Organism: Pseudomonas sp. B6(2017); assembly: GCF_002112765.1. Lineage (NCBI taxonomy): Bacteria > Pseudomonadati > Pseudomonadota > Gammaproteobacteria > Pseudomonadales > Pseudomonadaceae > Pseudomonas > Pseudomonas sp. B6(2017). The sequence continues at coordinate 115,714 of NZ_NEIQ01000011.1, forward strand.
TTGTAAGTGGCCACCTGGTCGTCGTGCACGCCGGCTGGTACCCCCTGGCGGTCGGTGAACTTGTCGAAGCTCGGTGGGTAGCGGTACTGGTAGCTCATGTGGGTGCCCAGCAAGTGCACCACGATGAACTTGCGCGGCGCGCTGTCGGCCAGGGCCTTGGAGAAAGGCTCGAGCACGTCGCCATCGTACTGGCGGGCGTTCTGGTTGCGATTGTTGTTCAGGTACACCTGCTCGTCCGCCTGCTCGGAAAAGGTGGTGAGCATGGTGTTGCGCTTGGTCATGGTCTGCTGGTTGGTGATCCAGTAGGTCTTGTAGCCGGCCTGTTTCATCACGCTGACCAGGGACGGGGTCTTGAGGTACAGGTCGGGGTTTTCTTCGTCGGCGAAGGTCAGCACCTGCTGCAGGGCCTCGATGGTATAGGGGCGCGGGGTGATGACATTGTTGAACACCGCCAGTTGGTCCCTGAGTTTGTCCAGCTCCGGGGTGGTCTGGCGCGGATAGCCGTAGAGGCTCATGCGTTGGCGGTTGGTGGATTCGCCGATCACCAGCACCAGGGTCGCTGGCTGGTTGGCCATGCTGTCCTTGAGATTGGTCAGGGGAGGGATCTTGCTGACGCTGTCGAGCATGCCTTGCATGCCGTCCAGTTGCTCACGATAGCGGCGGTAGGCGACCACCATCTGCCATGGCACTGCCGGCTCGATGCGGGTCTCGAATTTTTCCAGGCCCTGGGCGAGGGTGTCGGTGCGCGAAATCTGCTTGACCAACGGATAACCGACGATAGCCACCAGGATCGCTACCGCAGCCGCCAGGGCTTGCAGCTTGGGCAGGTATACCGGGCGCAGGCGGGTCCAGAGGAAAAAGGCGAAGGCCGTGTGGGCCAGGAACGCCGGCAGCATCCACCAGGCAAAGTACTGGGTCAGGTATTCACCGGCTTCCGAGGGGTTGGACTCGAACATGATGAATATGACGCTCTGGGAAAACTCCTGCTGGTAGATGAAGAAGTACCCCAGGCTGGCCATGGAACAGGCCCAGAGCACGACTCCGATCACGGCGGCCAGCAGCCGGGTGCGTGCCGGGAACAGCAGCATCGGTGCCAGCCAGATGGCGCTCATCAGGAAGGCTTGGCGAAAACCTGCGAACCCCGAGGTATCGGTCAGCTGGATCAGCAGCTGGGTAATACCCGAGAAATACCAGAAGAACAGGAATAGCCAGAGCAGGCCCATCCAGTCGAAACCCTTCGCAGACGTGTTGCCGCGTTTGAACAATGCCATTCGGCGCTCCCCAGGAAACCGTGATCATCGGGCGCCGGTCCGGCGCCAATGAAGGCCGCTCCATGTAACAAAGCGGCCACAATGGCCGGGAGTATCGATAGGCAAGTGTGAAAAGTTCGTCAGCAGAACGTTGGCATTTCGTGCCTGGATTCCGGGACGGGATGCCCGTCAACAAGAGCTGGGGAAGGGGCTGCTGGCAACGAGCGCAACGTTGGGCTGCGCTCGAGAGCGGGAAGATTCAGTTCGTCCGGGCACGAGGCCCGAAGGCTACCGGTTGCAGGTCCTGGTTCTGTAGCAGCAGGCGCATTTGCGCGAGCTCTTTTTGCATCTGATCGCGCTCATCTTTGAGCTGCTGCAGTTCGTCACGACGAATGGTGACGTACAGGGTTTGTGCAGGTCGTGCCGGTAGTACTGTGCCCATTGCTTCACCTCGCAAATGGCGGGTCTTGACTATGCTTCGCGATTCCCATTGCTTGCACAAAGCGCTATCACAGGCGGCATGGGTGCAGTGGGTCCGCTCCGCGCTGTCTCGCCTGACGGGGGCAATTTTATTTATTTTTCGGCCCAATGGAACTTTTTTATTTTTGATGGTCGCTGTGCCTTCGCGGCGCTGGGCGTCGTGATCTACCCATGTTTTGCGAAACTTCGCTGCAGGTGCTGCTGACTAAGCTCCCATGGGTCCCGTTCAGGGCGGCGATAGGGCGCTGCAGATCGTGGCCCTGCGACGCCAGGAAGGGCAGCCGGATACGGAAACTCGTCCGCCAAGGCAAAGATTGCGCTGTCTTGAGGCGCCTTGCCTTGTATAGTTGCGCACCTTGAAGTTTCACCTGGCCCGTTGGGCTATATATTTTTGATCTGGATTTTGGCAGTAGGAGCATCAGCACATGCAACTGGGGATTATCGGACTGGGCCGCATGGGCGGCAATATTGCACGGCGCCTGATGCTCAATGGGCACGAGACCGTAGTCTTTGACCGCAACACCGACTTCGTCAGCACCCTGGCCGCCGAAGGCGCCAAGGGCGTCGCCGACCTGCCGGCCCTGGTGGCTGGCCTGCAACAGCCGCGTGCGGTATGGGTCATGCTGCCCGCCGGCGCGCCCACCGAAGAGACCATCGACACCCTGAGCCAGTTGCTGGAGCCGGGCGATGTGATCATCGATGGCGGTAACACCTACTACAAGGATGACATCCGCCGCGCCCGGGACCTGGCACAGAAGGGCCTGAAGTACATCGATGTCGGCACGTCCGGCGGCGTCTGGGGCCTGGAGCGAGGCTATTGCATGATGATCGGTGGCGACGCCGATGAAGTGCTGCGCCTTGACCCGCTGTTCGCCGCCCTGGCTCCGGGCATGGGGTCGATCCCTCGTACCAAGGACCGTGTCGCCAGCGACGACCGCGCCGAGCGCGGCTATATCCACGCTGGTCCCGCCGGTGCCGGGCACTTCGTCAAGATGATCCACAACGGTATCGAGTACGGCATGATGCAGGCCTTCGCCGAAGGCTTCGACATCCTCAAGACCAAGAACTCGGAAAGCCTGCCGCAAGACCAGCGCTTTGACCTGAATGTCGGCGATATCGCCGAAGTCTGGCGGCGCGGCAGTGTGGTCTCGTCCTGGTTGCTGGACCTGACCGCCGACGCCCTGGCCAGCGATCCCAAGCTGGACGGTTTCTCCGGTTCGGTGGCCGACAGCGGTGAAGGCCGTTGGACCATCGAGGCGGCCATGGAGCAGGCGGTGCCGGTTCCGGTGCTGTCCAACTCGCTGTTCTCCCGTTATCGCTCGCGTGGCCAGGGTACTTATGGCGACAAGATCCTCTCGGCCATGCGCTTCGGCTTTGGCGGCCATGTGGAGACCGGGAAGAAATGACCGAGCGAAGGAAGTCCAAGGCATTGCCGGCCCCGGCGACCACGCTGTTCCTGTTCGGCGCCCGTGGCGACCTGGTCAAGCGCCTGCTGATGCCGGCGCTGTACAACCTCAGTCGCGATGGTTTGCTGGACGAGGGGCTGCGGATCGTCGGCGTCGATCACAATGCGGTGAGCGACAGTGAGTTCGCCACCTTGCTGGAAGACTTCCTTCGCGACGAAGTACTCAAGAAACAAGGGCAGGGGACCAGCGTCGATGCCGACGTCTGGGCGCGCCTGACCCGTGGCATCAGCTATGTCCAGGGAGATTTCCTGGACGATGCCACCTATGTCGAGCTGGCGGCGCGAATCGCCGCCAGCGGCACCGGCAACGCAGTGTTCTACCTGGCCACCGCACCGCGCTTCTTCAGTGAGGTGGTGCAGCGCCTGGGCGCCGCGGGACTGCTACAAGAGCAGCCTGGGGCGTTTCGCCGAGTGGTGATCGAGAAACCATTCGGTTCCGACCTGCAGACCGCAGAGGCCCTCAATGCCTGCCTGCTCAAGGTCATGGGCGAGAAGCAGATCTACCGCATCGACCATTACCTGGGCAAGGAAACCGTACAGAACATCCTGGTCAGCCGTTTCTCCAACAGCCTGTTCGAGGCGTTCTGGAACAATCATTACATCGACCACGTGCAGATCACCGCGGCGGAAACCGTCGGGGTGGAAACCCGTGGCAGCTTTTACGAAAACACCGGCGCCCTGCGGGACATGGTGCCCAACCACCTGTTCCAGTTGCTGGCGATGGTGGCCATGGAGCCGCCGGCGGCCTTTGGTGCCGATGCGGTGCGCGGCGAGAAGGCCAAGGTGGTGGGTGCCATCCGTCCCTGGACGCTGGACGAGGCCCGGGCCAACTCGGTGCGCGGCCAGTACAGTGCCGGCAAGCTGGACGGCAAGAGCCTGGCGGGATACCGCGAGGAAACCAACGTGGCGCCCGACAGCACCACCGAGACCTATGTCGCGCTCAAGGTGATGATCGACAACTGGCGCTGGGTCGGGGTGCCGTTCTACCTGCGTACCGGCAAGCGCATGAGCGTGCGCGACACCGAGATCGTCATCTGCTTCAAGCCGGCGCCTTATGCGCAGTTTCGCGACACCGAGGTGGAGCGCCTGATGCCGACCTACCTGCGGATCCAGATCCAGCCCGACGAAGGTGTGTGGTTCGACCTGCTGGCGAAGAAACCCGGGCCGACCCTGGACATGGCGCGCATCGAGTCCGGGTTCGCCTACAAGGACTTCTTCGAGATGCAGCCGTCCACCGGCTACGAGACGCTGATCTACGACTGCCTGATCGGCGACCAGACGCTCTTCCAGCGTGCGGACAACATCGAGAATGGCTGGCGTGCGGTACAACCATTCCTCGACGCCTGGAAGCAGGACGCGACCCTGCAACAGTATCCGGCCGGCACCGATGGGCCGGATGCGGGTGATCAATTGCTGGTCCGCGATGGCCGGGTCTGGCGTCCCCTGGGATGAGCGGCTCGAACGCCTACCCCATCGACTTTGTGCTGAGCGACATGGATGGCACGCTGTTGCGTCCGGACCACAGTCTCAGCCCGCGAACCCTTGCCGCCGTGCGTGCCCTGCATGACGCCGGTATCGGTTTCAGCCTGGCCAGCGGGCGTCCGCCACGGGCCATGCGGCAGCAACTCGAAGAACTCGGGGTGGAGCTGCCCAGCGCCGGATTCAACGGCGGCAGCATTGTCCATCCCGATGGACGCTACCTGGCTCGCCATCATGTCCCGGTAGCGGCGGTCGTTGCGGCGCTGCTGCTGTTCGCTCCCTATCCCCAGGTCGAGACCTGGGTCTTCGCCGACAACCAGTGGCTGGTGCGTGATCCTGACGGACCCTTGCTGCCGTTGGAGCGGCAGGCCCTGGGTTATGCGCCGCAGGTGGTGGACAGCTTCGAGGAGTACCTGCATTGCGTCGACAAGGTCGTGGCGGCCAGTAGCGACGCTCGCTTGCTGATGGAGCTGGAGGCGCGCCTGCAACAGCAGACTGCGGGGCAGGCCCAGGTCTCGCGGTCGCAACCGCGGTTCCTGGATGTCACCGCCGTGCAGGCGGACAAGGGCCAGGCCTTGGCGACGCTCGCCGAATACCTCGGTGTGCCGCTTGCGCGCACTGCGGCCCTGGGTGATGGCGGCAACGATCCGGCGATGTTCCAGCGCGCCGGGTTGTCGATCGCCATGGGCCAGGCCGAGGAGCAGGTCAAGCGCCTGGCCGATCTGGTCACCGGCACCAACCTGGAAGATGGCGCCGCCCAGGCGATCGAGTGCTATATCCTGCTGCGCTGAGCCTGCAACCGCTGCCAGGGGCCCTGGCAGCGTCATCCTTTATAGCCAGTAGCTGACTGCGTACCAGCCCAGCACGCCCATCACCAGGGTGTAGGGCAGGGCCATCCATACCATGCGGCCATAGGAGAGGCGCACCAGCGGCGCGATGGCCGAGGTCAGCAGGAACAGGAACGCCGCCTGGCCGTTGGGCGTGGCGACGCTGGGCAGGTTGGTGCCGGTGTTGATGGCGATGGCCAGGGTCTCGAAGTGTTCGCGACTCATCTGCCCGTTCAGGAAGGCTTGCTTGACCTCGGTGATGTAGATGGTGGCCACGAATACGTTGTCGCTGATGGCCGACAGCAGGCCATTGGCGATGAACAGCATGCCCGGTTGGCGATCCGCCGGCAGCGCCAGCACCCACTGGATCAGCGGCGTGAACAGCTGTTGCTGGTGGATCACCGCCACCACGGCGAAGAACACCACCAGCAGGGCGGTGAAGGGCATGGCGTCCTTGAAAGCGTTGCCCAGGCGGTGTTCGTCGGTGATACCGGTGAAGGCGGTGATCAGCACGATCACCAACAGGCCGATCAGCCCAACCTCGGCCACATGCAGCGCGAGGCCGACGATCAGTATCAGGGCCGCCAAGCCTTGCACCAGCAGGGCCGCGCGTTGGCGGACCGTGCGCTGGGCATCGTCCTCGGCGGCGTAGTTGGCCAGGATCTGGCGGACATTGTCCGGCAGCAGGGTGCCGTAGCCGAACCAGCGCAGCTTCTCCAGCAGCACGCAAGTCACCAGCCCCGCCACCAGTACCGGCAGGGATACCGGGGCGACCTGGCGGAAGAAATCAGCGAAATGCCAACCCATCTCATGGCCGATCAGCAGGTTTTGCGGCTCGCCCACCAGGGTGCAAACGCCGCCCAGGGCGGTGCCCACCGCGCCGTGCATCAGCAAGCTGCGCAGGAAGGCGCGAAATTGCTCCAGGTCATCATGGTGCAGCGACGGCAGTTGCCGGTCGTCACCATAGCCGCTGTCCTGGCGCGGGTCGTTGCCCGATGCCACCCGGTGGTACACCGAGTAGAAGCCCACCGCGGCGCTGATGATCACTGCGGTGACGGTCAGGGCATCGAGAAAGGCCGAGAGAAAGGCCGACAAGAAGCAGAACAGCAACCCCAGCAGCGCTTTGGAACGCACCCCCAGCAGCAGCCTAGAGAACAGGAACAGCAGCAACTCCTTCATGAAATAGATGCCGGCGACCATGAACATCAACAGCAGGATCACCGGGAAGTTGTGCACCAGTTCGTCGTACAACGCCTGGGGCGTGGCCATGCCCAGCAACATCGCCTGCACCAGCAGCAGCCCACCGGGCATCAGGGGATAACACTTGAGGGCCATGGCCAGGGTGAAGATGAACTCGATCACCAGGCACCAGCCGGCGGCGGCCGGGCTTACCCAGAAGAACAGCAATGGGTTGAGCAGCAGGAACGCGACGATGCTTGCCTTGTACCAGCGGGGTGAGTGGCCGAGAAAATTGTGGGCGAACGCCTGGGCCATTGAACCGGACATTGGCTGCTCCTTGTAGTGAGAAGCGCGCAACTTGCCGCAAGCGAGAAGGAGAATCAAGAAACGATGAAATCTTTTGCCACAATCCTTGGGGCCTGGGTGCTTGTACTGTCCCCGATTGAGGCGGCTGGCAAATAACCATTGACCTGCCTTTTTCTCCTGTTCTAGGGTCGCGCCAGGCTGTTGCATAACTAATGCGGCAGTGTTTCACAGGTGTTGCAGTTCCATGTCATCACCTCGGAGTTCATCTGCTCGATATTCACGGTGGCACGGCCAGGCACCGGTATTCGGCCTTGCAGGGAAAGCAGGCAAATAAAGGGAGTTATCATGAAGGCAATACGCAAACTTGCAATGAAGCTCTGCGTGGGCGGTGCATTGCTGGCTTCTGTCAGCCTGGCAGGCGCTTCGCAACTGGTTCCGGCGCTGGGGTTGGCCAATGAACAGTTCGCCAAGTCACCCGGCCCCTACAATGTAGCGACCAATGCGGTCCTGAGTGACTGCCGTGGTTTGCTGGGAGTGCTGGCGAAGATCCTGCTGCTGGACAACAGCCTTCAATGCAACCAGTCATTTCCCTACGGGTTCTCCAATCCCATTTCCACCAGCGTCTATTACCCGGCCAATATAAAGAGCCTGGACAAGTTGCCGGTAGTCAACTTCGTCGGTGGCATTCTTTCCAACCAGGGGCAATACACCGAACTGTTGAGGCTGTGGGCCAGCTACGGTTTCATCGTGGTGGTGTCTTCGGACTTCATCAATACCGCGCCGAGCATGCATGTCCTGGGGGCGGTGGAGTTGAGCAAGCTCAACCAGGATCCGACCTCCCCGCTATTTGGCAAGGTCGACCTGGCGCGGACCATAGTGGCCGGGCATTCGGCAGGTGGCGGGGCGTCGATTCTCTCCTCGAGCCTCATGCCCGACACCTTGAAGGCCATTGACCCGCAACTCCAGTACATAGGCTCGCTGCCGATCGAACCCGGGCCCATCGGCCTGGGCTCTACGGTCCGTACGCCAACGCTGGTGCTCACCGGCGCCGCGGATGTGGTGGTACCGGCCTGGGCCTGGCCGCGGCTGTGGCAGGGCGGTTTGATCAAGGCGGTGCCGGGCTGGAGCGCCACTGCCCATAACGCCACGCACTTCAGCCCGGTGCGAAGTCTCAAGGAAAACGAATTCGCCGGTATCACCACCGCCTGGATCCTGTACCTGGCCAAGAACGATCCGGCGGCCAAGGAGTACTTCGTCGGCGAGGACTACAAGCTCGCGCGGGATCCGCAGTTCATTCGCCTGGCCTTCAATCCATTGCGGGTCCAGCGCAACGAGGTGGCTGACGAGCTGCAGTAACCTACGCAGATTGAATATATGAAAGACCCCGGGAGCAAGCATGGATTGCTCCCGGTTTTCATGAACTTCAAGCTTGATCAAGGAGTGCCGTTACTGGCACTTTGCAAGCTCGGGAGTTTTATTCATCAAAGATTCTTCCAAGGCCGTTCATATATAAGCTAGTGGGACTTTAGTGCTGGCCGAATAAGTCGGCCAATGATTGAAAATTGCACTCATTGCAATATCAGTGTCACTGCATTGTTATTAGAAATGAATACCTTGCAGGCAGCGTTATATATCGCGTTGCAATCACAAGGACTCATTGACCCATGCCCAATATTTCACGCAGGAAGCTCTTGCAAGCCGCCGCCATCGGCTCGTTCTTTTCATCTTTGCCGCTCTCCATTCGCCAGGCCCTGGCAATACCGGCGAACAACCGCACAGGGACGATCAAGGATGTCGAGCATGTAGTCATCCTGATGCAGGAAAACCGTTCCTTCGACCATTACTTCGGTACTTTCCCTGGCGTACGCGGTTTCAGCGACCGCTTCACCATCCCGTTGTCCGGCCAGCGTGAAGTCTGGGAACAGCAGGGCAAGGGCCGGGTGGTCATGCCCTATCACCTGGACAGTTCCCGAGGCAACGCCCAGCGGGTCAGCGGCACGCCCCATACCTGGAGCGATGCCCACTCGGCCTGGAGCGATGGCCGCATGAACGCCTGGCCGACCTACAAGACCAACACCTCCATGGGCTACTACAGCGAGCAGGAGTTGCCATTCCAGTTCGCCCTGGCCAGTACCTTCACCTTGTGCGATGCCTACCACTGCGCGGTGCATGCCGGCACCAACCCCAACCGGCTGTTCCTCTGGACCGGCACCAACGGGCCGACTGGCGGGCAAGTGGCCGCCGTGGTCAATGAATGGGATGGGCCGGGGCCGGTGAATGTCGGTTACACCTGGAAGACCTATCCCGAACGCCTGGAAGAGCAGGGCGTCAGTTGGAAGGTCTACCAGCATCTGCCGGACAACTTCGGCGACAACCCGCTGGCAGGCTTTCGCCAGTACCGGGCCGCCAGCGTGCAGGTGGGCAACCCGGCCCAACCCCCCAGCGGTTTCAACGCCTTCGTACCCTATACCGACGCGCTCAATGCTGCGGCACCGCTGTACAAGGGCAATGGCAATACCTTGCCGGCCAGCAGTGGCAGCAACCTGGAGGCCATCATCGGCGGCTTTCGCGCCGACGTGCAGGCCGGCAAGTTGCCCCAGGTCAGCTGGATAGTGGCCCCGGCGGCCTATTCCGAGCACCCGGGGCCGTCGAGTCCGGTCCAGGGCGGCTGGTTCACCCAGGAGATCCTGCAGGCCTTGACCAGCAACCCCGAGGTCTGGAGCAAGACCGTGCTGCTGGTGACCTATGACGAAAACGATGGGTTCTTCGATCATGTGCCTTCGCCCTCGGCACCTTCCCAGCGCAAGGACGGCAGTTTCGCCGGCAAGTCGACCCTGGCGTTCGACAGCGAGCTGTTCAAGCATCCGGCTCCGGCAGGTTCGACCCAGCAGCCGCGACCGGACGGTGGGGTCTACGGACCCGGGCCGCGGGTACCGATGCTGGTGCTATCGCCCTGGAGCCGGGGTGGCTGGGTCAACTCCCAGGTGTTCGACCACACTTCGGTGCTGCAATTTCTGGAAAAACGCTTCGGCGTCCGTGAGCCGAATGTCAGTGCCTGGCGCCGCGCGGTATGCGGTGACTTGACCTCGGCGTTCAACTTCGTCGATCCCAACCACGAGCCGTTGCCTGCGCTGCAAACCACCACTCGCCAGGCTGCCGACAGCCTGCGCCAACGCCAGGAAAAACTGTTGCCGGTGCCGGTACCCTCGACCAGCAAGCAGTTGGTGCCGCAGCAGAAGCGCCTGGCGCGTCCCTCGCGGGCCTTGCCATATCGCTTGCACGTCGATAGCCAGGTCGACCACAAGGCCCGGACCTTATCCCTGAGTCTGCAGAATACCGGGACCCAGGGGGCTGTCCTGCATGTCTACGACGGCCTGCACCTGGGGGATATTCCCCGCCGTTATACGCTGGAGGCCGGCAAGGCGTTGCAGGACAGCTGGACAGTGGTCGAGCGCTACCAGCTCTGGGTTCTGGGCCCTAATGGTTTCCACCGTAGTTTCCACGGGCAGGTGCAACAACGTCAGCCGGAACTATTGGTGACGTCCAGCCAGCACCAGTTGCAACTGACCTTGAGCAACCCGGGTGGGCAGGCGGCGACGGTCAGCATCGATCGTTGCCCTTACACCCAGCAGGGCCCCTGGACGTTGTCGATCCCGGCGGGGGGCGAGGTACGCCAGGTGTTCCCCTGCGAGTCCAGCGGTGGCTGGTATGACCTGACCTTGCACAGTGACGGCGGCTGGTTGCGCAGGGTTGCCGGGCGCCTGGAAACTGGCGAGCACAGCATCAGCGATCCATTGATGGGACGGCCATGAGCGAGGCCCAGGGAAAAATAATCGGAATGACTGGAAACAGCAGTGCGTGGAGCACTGGAATGGTTTGCACGAGATACTTGCTAGAACAGCCAGGGCAACTAATGCCGCAACAGGGACAGTTGCCGGGAGGGTCAAGCGTAAAGCTTGCTTAGTTGCAGGCTTAAAACAGCGGATCACCCGCTCGGGTGATCCGTTAACAGCATCGCTTACTTGGGCATGGCCCAGGATTGCAGTGCATATCCTTCCTGGCTCAGTTCGGCACGTGCCTGGTTGAGCAGGGTTTCCAGCTGGGCTGGATCGGAGTAAGCGCTGCAGGGGATCTGCGCATGGCCGATACGGGTGCTGGTACGGTCGATGACGGTCAGGCTCAACTCGCCGTTACCGTCCTGTGGAGCCCAGGCCACGCATTGGAAAGGCTTGAATGCGCGGTCGGCGATCAAAAGTGCTTCGTTGATACGGAGCGGGGCGTTCATGGGGTCTTCTCTCTATGTGCCCAATCAAATGATGTGCCGTCGGTTGGGCTTACCGTTCGGCTGGTTATTTGTACTGATGCACCGAGGTAGGGGACGGGTCACACTGAAAAACAAGTTTTTACATCTTTCGTGTGCAAGCCCCGGGGCAGAGCCCTTAGTTGCGGGGGGGTTAAAAAATAACTGCGACAATCGGTCGCTCGAGTGGCCATCTCAAGTGGCACTTTAGTTCCTTTGGCAATCAGCGCTATAAGCAATCGATACATCCGTGCGTCAAGTTCTTGCTAATGTTACTGCCAGGTTTGCCAATCCACTGTTTCTAATAACTTTTCCTCACTGTGGCGGCAAGGAACAGTCATGCTCGAAGCTCCTGTGCAGCGTCGCTTGCTGGTGGTCGACCCCTGTGATGATTGCCACCGTTTGTTGCCTGGGTTGCGCACCATCGGCTGGGATGTCGATAGCTGTGACCTGGAGTCCGCCCGCGAGCGCTCCTGCGATGTCGGCCTGCTGCGCCTGCAGTCTTTCCATCTGGAGCGTCCGGAAGCGGTCAAGGATCTGATCAGTCGCAGCGGTACCGAGTGGATTGCGGTGCTGAGCCAGGAGGTCCTGCGCCTGCAAAAGGTCGGGGACTTCGTCTGCGAATGGTTCTTCGATTTCCACACCCTGCCGTTCGATGTGTCCCGGGTCCAGGTGACCCTGGGGCGGGCGTTCGGCATGGCCCGCTTGCGCGGCCAGGGCTCGGTCCATGTGGATCAGCCCGAACACGAGCTGCTGGGTGACAGCCGCACGATTCGCGATCTGCGCAAACTGCTCGGCAAGCTGGCGCCCACTGAATCCCCGGTATTGATCCGCGGGGAGAGCGGTACCGGCAAGGAGTTGGTGGCCCGCACCCTGCATCGCCAGTCCCAGCGCCATGACAAGCCGTTCGTCGCCATCAATTGCGGGGCCATTCCCGAGCACCTGATCCAGTCCGAGCTGTTCGGTCATGAAAAGGGCGCCTTCACCGGAGCCCACCAGCGCAAGGTCGGGCGCATCGAGGCGGCCAATGGCGGGACGTTGTTCCTCGACGAAATCGGTGACCTGCCCCTGGAACTACAAGCCAACCTGCTGCGTTTTTTGCAGGAAAAACACATCGAACGGGTCGGTGGCAGCCAGCCGATTCCGGTGGATGTGCGGGTTTTGGCCGCTACCCACGTGGACCTCGAGCAGGCCATTACCAGCGGGCGGTTTCGTGAGGATCTTTACTACCGGCTCAATGTACTGCAGGTGATCACCGCACCCTTGCGCGAGCGCCATGGCGACCTGGGCATGCTGGCCAGCCACTTTGCGCATTTCTACAGTCAGGAAACCGGTCGCCGGCCCCGCAGCTTCAGCGAGGACGCCCTGGTGGCCATGGGCAAGCATGACTGGCCGGGCAATGTCCGCGAGTTGGCCAACCGGGTGCGGCGTGGCCTGGTACTGGCCGAAGGGCGGCAGATCCAGGCCAGCGACCTGGGGCTGCATGGCTTGCCGGACCAGGATGCGCCCATGGGCACTCTCGAAGACTACAAGCACCGTGCCGAACGCCAGGCCCTGTGCGATGTGCTGAACCGCCACAGTGATAACCTCAGTGTCGCGGCCAGGGTCCTGGGGATCTCGCGCCCGACCTTCTACCGTTTGCTGCACAAGCACCAGATCCGCTAGGGCGGAAAAAGCCAAGGCCCGCAGCGATTGGAGAATCGCTGCGGGCCTTGGTTTTTGCGGCGGCTTAGAAGTAGTAAGGGAATTTCAAGCTGAAAGTGAAGTCCGGTGCGTCCTGGGTCATGCCCAGCGACAGGTTGGGCACGATGGTCAGGTGTTCGGTGGCGGCGATGGTCATGCCGACGTTGAAATACGCGGCGTTGGCGTCGCTGGACTGCACCGATTGCCAGTCCTGGTTCTTGTACTTGATCTTGCTCTTGCGCTGGACCTGGTCGGAAACCGAGAAGGCCATGCTCATCTTCTCGTTCAGGGCGAAGGCTACACCGGCGCCGACCTGGAAGCTGTCGCCCAACTTGACCTTCCCGGGGGACTTCTCGACCGGGTTGGGGCTGATGTCGCTGAACGAGTCTTCCATGTTGTAGGTGTAGGACAGGCTGCCGAACAACACCGCGGGGTCGAAGGTCTTGACCAGGGAAATCCCTGGGGTGATGGCCCAGACGCCGTTGCCGGTCGGCAGGCTTTCCGGTACGGCCAGGTTGCTGTTGTCCTCTTTCTTAACGAACTTGATGCCGAAAGGGTCCTTGCCGGTAGGGGCCTTGACCCGCAGGCTGACCACGGCATCGGGCAGGCTTTCGGACTCGTCGAGGAATTTATAGGCGACCCCGACGTTGACATCACCCAGGGTCGGGCTGCGGGTGACGGTGTCTTCCGAAATGCTTTGTCCCGAGCCACCGTTGGCACCAGCGGACGAATAGGTGGATTCGCGGTAGATCACCGGGGCGTTGATATCGAACTGCCAGCGATTATCCAGGTTGTAGCGGGCGGTCAGGTCCATGGTCCAGGTATCGGATTTGATCCGGTCCAGGTTGATGCTGCCCAGGAAGATCGAATCCAGGGCCAGGAAGCCGTTGAGGGTTAGCTGGCGGGTGTCGTAGCGGGCGTAGGTCAAGCCGGTCTCGAAGCTGAACTTGCCGCCGCCGAAGAAGCCGCTGGCCTCGTCGTAGAGGTTGGTCACACTCTGGGCTGGAGTCGAATCATCCTTGAGCGACTGTCCATAACTGGCACCCCCACCGGCACCGCCGGAGGCTGCAGTGGCCCCGGTACCGGCAACTTGCTGGTTACCCTTGAGATCGGCCGGGGACTTCACCAAGCGTCTGGGTGGTGGCGCAGCGGGCTGGTCCTCCACCTGCCGGACCCGTTGTTCGAGCACTGCCAGGGCTTTCTGCTGCACTTCATAGCGCTGCTTCAACTCCAGGAGTTCCCGTTTCAGGGTCTCTACATCCGATTCAGGCGCTGCTTGCAGCGCCATCGGCAAGAGAGTACTCAAACAAACTGCCGCGCGCAGTGAAACCGATCGATACATGAAATAAACCGTCCCTTGTAAACCCCAGTGGTCGAAAGCAGCGTAGATCAGAATTTCAAGTTGCGTAGTCCGTTTAGCGTAGTCAGGTTGCAGTCCAGCGCGCCGGTGCTCGGGCCGTTGTTTTGTAGGACAACATTGAGTTGCGTGAGGTTGTTCACCAAGTTGCTGTTGCCCAACAACCGAGTGTTCTGCAAGACGTTGCCCTGGGCCACTTGCTGCAGGGTATTGCCCTGGTTGGCGCTGGCCTGGATGGCCATCTGGACGCCGCCGCTGAGCGCCGAGACCGAGACGCTGCCGGCAGCGTTGCTACTGGTGATGGTCTGGCCACTGAGCAGGGCCTGGCCTGGATTGTTGACCTGGACCGGCGCCTGGTTGGCCTCGCTGACGTTGATGCTGACGTTGTTGTAGGCGCTGTTGCCGTCGCCCGCAGCGCGGACCACCTGGGTCACGCCCTGGCCGCTGCCCAGGCCCGCACCGCCGATCACATTGCCGGTGCCCTGGGCTGGCGTGCTGCCATTGCCAGCCTGGTTGATGGTAGTGACATAAAACTGTGGCTGGACGGTGGACTGCTGGATCTGCAAGGTGCTGCTGGCGCCGATCAGGTCGCCACTGGCGTTACGCCAAGTGCTGCTCATGACGATGCCGAAACTGATGATCCGCCCGGGCATGACATAACGGCCGCGCAGTTGCGAGAGTTCCTGGTCCTGCACTTCGATGGGCTTGAAACCCGCATGGGCCGGAAGAGCTGCTGCCAGGCAGGCCGCGGCCAGCCAGTATGAAGTCTTCATCTGCTGCTCCCGGAGCATCCTGCCCCTTTCTAGTTGTCTGGGCTTCTAGAAGAAGTCGCTCTGGATGAAACCGAAATCCATCAGCTCCGCATCTTTGACCGGGTAGAAGGCATCGAGCTTGTTTTTCGCGGTCAGTGGAGTCGGTGGGTCGAGCAAAGCGTTGGTCTTGTCATAGCCGGGGCCGATGATGGCGAAGACGATGCCATTCCAGCCCTTGACGAAATCGTCGCGGGTATAGCGCTTGTGGCCCAGGACCGGGTCACCGATGTATACCCAGTCTTTCTGGGTGCGCTGCAACACCACGAAGTGCTTGTAGCCGCGGATCTCCATCAGCACGATCACCGGAATGCTCACGGAGTCGAGCTTGTCGGCCGGGATCCGATAACCGCGGGCGCGCATGCCGATGCTTTCGGCGTAGCGCTTCATATCGAGCATCGAGAAACCCTGGGTCTGGACCAGTTGCTGGTCCGAGGTCGTCAGCATGCCCTTGATCACATGCTCTTCGTCGACATCCAGCCAGTAGGCCTGGCGCAGGATGGTGGCCAGGGAGGCGGCACCGCAGCTGAAATCGGTCTTCTGCTCGACGAGGTCGGCGAACTTGCGTTCGCGTACGCTCTGTACCTTCTTGAAGAGCAAGCCACCATCGGGGAGCCCGGCAAAGGCCATCTGTGCAGCATGTACCGGGCCACAAAGGCTGAGCGCCAGAATGAGGATTGCAGTACGCATGATCGTTTCGCCTGGTGAGACTGTGGAAAAGCCCCGTTTCCGGGGCTTTCGTTACGATCGCGACTACATGCAGGCTTTGCAGCCAGCGGCGATGGACAGCGAGTTGCTTTGTTGGTTGCCCACGCCGGCCGAGACGTTGGCACCGCCGTTGCCGGAGAAGCCGTTCATCGAGTTGGTCATGCTGGCGTTGTTGACCACAGGAGCTTTCCAGCCGTCTTTGGTCAGCACTTGTTGGGTCCAGTAGCCGGCCAGCTCGATGGAGCCTTGCTCCTTGAAGGTGAATTTCTGATCGTCGTTGCCGTGGCCTTTGTTGCCATGGCCATGATCGTCGTCGCCTTCGATCTTGCCGGTGCCGGTGCCTTTGTAGCTGCCGGACGCTACGAAGCCACCACTGAGAGTGTCTTTCTTGTAGGCCTGGACGCCTTTGTTTTCCACGACCAGGTTGGTCGAGGACTGGTTGGCCGAAGTGGCGGCGGTGGCTACACGGCCGCCGGATACGGCGATTGCCAGGTTGTTTTTCTGTTGGTTGAAGTCGCCGGCGGTGACGTTCATGCCCAGGTTGCCCGAGCCGTTGTTGCCGGAGTTGTTGAGCACGGCATTGTTTTGGGTGGAAGAGTTCTTCACATAGTTGTTGTTGTTCAGCTGGGTGGCGCTGGAGACGGCCACAGCGCTACCGAAGATGAAGCGCTCATCGGCGGTGGCCAAAGCGGCGGCATTGTCTTGTTGGTTGCCATCGCCGGCGGCGACGTTGGCGCCCATGTTGCCGTTGGAGCCGTTGAGCGAACCCTCGATCTTGGCGTTGTTGTTGGTGCCCTGGTTTTTCACCACGTTGGTGTTGCTGTCTTGCACATCGATGACTGCGGCACCGGCCCCGGCGGTGATTTGCAGCAGAGTGTTGAGATCCGGACCTTGGTTGTGGTGGCCATTGCCATGACCATGGTGACCGTTGTTGTTCCCACCTGCCTGGGCAGCCATTGCCATGACGGCGGCCAGTGCGAAAACCAGTGGTTTGAGAGCCATTGTTGGTTTCATGGTGTTTCTCCGGTGCTTATTAGTTGGTTAAGTGTTGGTACTTTCCAATCGCACTACGAAGGGTCAGTCTGCGACCCGGATGCTCAGGGTGTTAGCCATCTGGTTCCCCACCCCGGCACTCTGGTTCACCTGGACGACTCCCCGGCTGCCGGTGAAGGCCTGGTCGCTGGTAACGACCTGGCGGCTGCCTTGATGGGTATCAGGTGCTCCTGAGTTTGGTAACAGCGCGACGTTCTGCTGCGAGAGCGCGCTGTCGTCCATGCCCTGCGGATTGGCGCTGATGCTGATCCGCAGGGCATTGGCCATCTGGTTGTTGGCGCCGGACGACTGGTTCACGCCCAGTGCGCCGTTGCCGTTGCTGAAGGAGTTGCCGCCGATGGTGCTGCTGGCGTTGACCGAGCGGTCGGCGGGTGTCGTGATCTTCTGGGTCACGCCGGTGCTGGCACTGGCATTGGTACCGATGGCGATGGCCCGCACGTTGGCCTGTTGTTGCTGGTCGCCAGCGGCCTGGTTGATGTTCAGGTTGCCTTTGTAGGCTGCACCGGAGTTGCCGATGATGGCGGTGTCCTGGACCTGGCTGCCGCTGTCGGCCATGGCCGAGGTGCAGCCCAGCAGGGCCAGCAGTATCAGTGAAAGCTTCATCTCACCGGCCTCCGATGTTGTTCAACGGCGCCATGGCAGCGCCCATGGATCGGTTGATCGAATTGGAGATCGAAGCCCCGGAGCCACCGCCATGGCCCGCGCTCATGCCAGGCAGGCCGTTGGGGTTGGTGACGATGTTCATGCCGGACACCCCGTTGCCATTGGGCATCACCGCACCGCGCACCAGTGCGCCGCTGCTGATACCGGCAAAGTCGTTGTCGCTGATTTCGCCATTGGTCATGCCGGTGACGACCCCAGAAGGGTTGGCATTGACGGTGGTGGGGTTGTTGTCCAGGTTGCGGGCGCGGCCGATCGGCGTTGCGTACATCTGGCGCTCGAGGATGATTTCGCCATTGCCTGCCGCCATGGCGGGAAGGTTGGGCACCGCGCTGATGGCGCAACCGATCAGCAACAGGCGGGTGAAACTTTTATGCAGAGTCCCCACGGCGGCATTCCTTCTTCTCAGTGCTGGCCCTAGTCAGCGTTGAGAGGGAGAGAGCAGGAGCCGTGCCGCTTTTTATTTGTTTCGCATAATCAATGATTTGAAGATTCGGCCCGCAGCTGGCGCGCGCAGCTGTTTCAAGTCTGAGACAGGACAGGGGCAGGGCCATTGGCCATAACCGGGCCAATGCTCTGGAATGCGGGTTGCCAAGAGGGTGTATCGCGGGCTTAACAGTTTTGCCTGCAAGCGGTAGCGCCCCCGGAAAATGGCGCTTCAATCAATGCGCGAGTGTTTCAGAAATGGACACGGCCAGCTCAGGCCAGCAATTGTTGCCGGACCAGCTCGAAGGCCTGGTGGTGGCGCATCGACCAATCGCCGCCGATGATCCTGTAGGTTTGCTGGTGTTGCTCCAGCCAGTGCTGCGTGGCCTGGAAGAACGCCTGGCGCTCTTCTAGTTCCGGTTGGCAGCGCAGGCCGTCGGCGCTCCATGGAACCTGTTCTGGCGACAAGAGCAGATGCAGGTCGTAGTGCCGGGCCAGCAGCTGTTCTTCGAGCCAGGGCGGGCAATCGTCGAACAGTGCTCGGCTCCAGAGGATGTTGCTCAACAGGTGGGTATCGAGGATCAGCAATTCGGGTTGTTGTGCTCGTGCCTGGTCTTCCCAGGCCAGTTGGCCGCGGGCGATCCGGGGAATGTCCGCCAGGCAGGTATCACGGCGCTCCTGCTCCATGAAATGGCGCACGTATTCCCCGACTAGCAGGCCGCCGAAATGGGTTTGCAGCTCGGCCGCCAGCCAACTCTTGCCGCTGGATTCCGGGCCGGTCAGAACCAGTACCTTCATGGCTGTAGCGCCGGGTCGGCGCGCCAGGTCCGCCAGCCCTGGATGGCCAGCAAGGTGAACAGGGCATATAGCGCGGCTGTGAGGTACAGCTGCTTGTAGATGAACAGGCCGACGAAGATCACGTCCACGGCGATCCACAGCGGCCAGCACTGCACGCGTTTCTGTGCCATCCACCATTGCGCCACCAGGCTGAAGGCGGTCAGGGCCGCGTCCAGCCAGGGCTGTGCGGCGTCGGTCCAATGGGCCATGGCCGCCCCTAGCACCAGGCTGCCGATCGCGCCCAGGGCCAGGCCCTGGAGCAGGGCAGGGAACTGTAGCAGGCTGACCGGGCGTCCCTGGTGCTGGTCGCCGCCGCGGGTCCATTGCCACCAGCCATAGAGCTGCAATACGGCGTAGACCACCTGCAGCAGCATGTCGGAATAGAGCTTGACCTCGAAGAAGATCCAGCTGTAGAGCAGCACCATCACCAGGCCGATGGGCCAGCACCAGGGGTTCTGCCTGACTGTCAGCCAGACGGCGATGACGCCGAGCGCAGCGGCAAACAGTTCAAGCCCGGACATGGTGGTTCCTTGGGAAGTGGAAGAGGGGGCGGATTGTACCCAGACTGGCCAGTGGCGTCAGGTGTTGGCCGAATCCACCGGCGGCATGCGCAGCGGCGGATTCGGGTTGCCTGGCGCATCAGACGCGGAACTGTCGCAAGAGGCCGTTGAGCTGTTCGGAGAGCTCCCTGAGATGTCGGCTGGCGGCGCTGGAGTGCTGGGCCGCCAAGGCCGTTCCCTGGGCCAGGCCGGCGGCCTGGCCGACGTTATGGTTGATGTCTTCGACCACATGGGCCTGTTGCAGCGTAGCGCTGGCGATCGAGGCGTTCAGCTCGTTGAGCGTGTGCAGGACCTGGCCGATGGCATTGAGGCTCGAGCCCGCGAGGCCGGCTTGTTCGATGGTCGCCTGGGAGGCCCGGCTGCTATCGCCGATGACCCGAACCGCGGCCTCGGAGTGGCTCTGCAGGCGCTCGATCATGTCCTGGATTTGCGCAGTGGACTGCTGGGTGCGCTGGGCCAGCAGGCGCACCTCGTCGGCCACCACGGCGAAACCGCGGCCTTGTTCGCCGGCGCGGGCGGCCTCGATGGCGGCGTTCAACGCCAGGAGGTTGGTCTGTTCGGCGATGGAGCGAATCACCTCCAGCACCGTGCCGATCTGGGTACTCTCGGCCGCCAAGGTGCGGATCACCTCCACCGCCTGGTCGATGGTCCCTGACAATTGGTCGATCTGTTGCAGGCTACTGTCGATGTTCACCTGGCCCTGCTGGGCCTGGACCTCGGCTTCACGGACCCCCTCGGCGGCATGCTCGGCACTACGCGCCACATCCTGGACGCCGGTGGTCACCTGGCTGATGGCGGCCGCCACCTGTTCCATCTGCTGCGATTGCTGCTGGCTGCGTTCCTGGGCTTGCGAGGCATTGCTGCCCAGTTCGCTGGAAGCTTGTTCCAGGGCGGCGGCGCTGGACTGCAACTGGGTCACCACGCCACGCAACTTGGCGGTGAAACCATTGAAATGCCGGGCCAGTTCGGTCACTTCGTCCTGGCCATGGGTGTCGAGGCTGCGGGTCAGGTCGCTCTCGCCGCTGGCGATATTGGCCATGGCATGCACGGTCTCTCGCAAGGGGCTGACGATGCTGCGCACGATCAGCACCACCAGGGCACCCATCAGCAGGGCGATCACCAGGCCCACGTAGGACGCCCGCAGCACCTGGGCCTGGAACTCCTGTTGCAGGTCATCGATGTACACCCCCGAGCCGATGATCCAGCCCCAGGGCTGGAACAGCTGGATGTAGGAAGTCTTCTGTACCGGTTCCTGGGCCCCGGGCTTGGGCCAGCGGTAGTCGACCATGCCGGCGCCCTTGGCCTTGGCCAGGGTCACCATCTCGTTGAACACCTCGAAGCCATCCGGATCCTTGATCGAGGCCAGGTTCTGCCCGTCGAGCTTGGGATTGGCCGGGTGCATGATCATCACGGGCGTCAGGTCGTTGATCCAGAAGTAGTCGTTCTGGTTGTAGCGCAACCCGCGAATCGTCTGCAGCGCCTGCTGTTGCGCCTGTTGGCGAGTCAGGCTGCCAGCGGCTTCCAGACCCTGGTAGTAATCGAGTACGCCAGCGGCAGTCTGCACCACATGCTGGGTTTTCTGCGCCTTGGCCTGATACAGGTCGCCATGAATCTGCTGGAGCATCATCACCCCCAAGGCCACCAGGGTCAGTAGCGCCACGATCAGGATCAGCCACAGGCGCTGACTGATTGACATCTTTCGCAAGCTTTTCATCATCCGGTCACTCCAGGTTCTTGTTCTTGTCATGAACGACTAAGAGCATCCAAGCACGCCTGTCCGGGAGCGCCTACCCTACGGAAGTCCAATAACACCGCGACGCTTTTTGCGCCTGTCTGCTAGGATTTCGGCGTCTTCGCGCAAAACCTGAACAATTCTGGTTTTTTCACATAATTTTCATGGGCTTGTGTTGATCTTTGACATGCCGGGTTCCCGGCCAATTTCGATGCAGTGAACATTTATAAAGAGGCATGCCACGAGCATCGCTTCATGGGGGATCGATGGACCTTTGGACTGCCTTTCAGGCATTGCTACTCGGGATTGTGGAGGGCTTGACCGAATTCCTGCCCATCAGCAGCACGGGACACCAGATCATCGTGGCCGACTTGCTCGACTTTGGCGGCGAGCGCGCGATGGCTTTCAATATCATCATCCAGTTGGGGGCGATCCTGGCGGTTGTCTGGGAGTTCCGGGGCAAGATCCTGGATGTGGTGATTGGCCTGCCGACCCAACCCAAGGCTCGGCGCTTCACCGCCAACCTGCTGATCGCCTTCCTGCCGGCGGTGGTGCTGGGGGTGATTTTCGCCGACCTGATCCACGCCTACCTGTTCAACCCCGTCACAGTGGCCACGGCCCTGGTGGTTGGCGGCATCATCATGCTGTGGGCCGAGCGCCGCGAGCATCAGGTGCATGCCAACAACGTCGATGAGATCACCTGGAAGGATGCCCTCAAGGTGGGATTCACCCAGTGCCTGGCGATGATCCCGGGAACTTCGCGGTCCGGCTCGACCATCATCGGCGGCTTGCTGTTCGGGCTGTCGCGCAAGACCGCCACCGAGTTCTCGTTCTTTTTGGCCATGCCGACCATGGTCGGGGCCGCGGTGTACTCCGGCTACAAATACCGGCATCTGTTCCAGCCCGATGATTTGCCGGTGTTCGCCATCGGTTTCGTTACCGCCTTCATCTTCGCCATGATCGCGGTCAAGGGCCTGTTGAAGTTCATCGCCAACCACAGCTATGACGCCTTCGCCTGGTACCGCATCGCTTTCGGCTTGTTGATCCTGGCGACCTGGCAGTTCGGCTGGATCGACTGGGCGGCGGCCAAGGCGTGAGGGCTTCTCGATCCGAGCAACGCCAGGGCAGCCCCGGGCGGATCCAGCATCCCCGAGCCAAGCTGCTGGCGTTCATCCTATTGTGCGCCTTGCCGTTGTATGGGGCGCTATCGCTGTGGTGGCGCGACGGCTCGGTCATTGCACTGGCAGCCTATGGTGCGGTCAGCCTGCTGACGTTCCTGGCGTATTGGCATGACAAGCGCCAGGCCCGGGAGCAGGGCCAGCGCACGCCGGAGAACATCCTGCATGCCCTGGAGCTGGCCGGTGGCTGGCCTGGGGCGCTGCTGGCCCAGCAGTTGCTGCGGCACAAGACCCGCAAGCTGTCCTACCAGGCGCTGTTCTGGCTGATCGTCGCCTTGCACCAGGTGTTCTGGATCGACCGGTTGTTCTTGCAGGGCGGCTGGTCGAGGCTGCTCTAGAGCAACAGCCCGACCTGGGTCCGCTTGGGCAACTTGGCCACCACTAGCTGGTGGGAACGTTGCAGCAACTGCTGCAGTTCGGCTGCGGCCAGGGGGTAGGGGGCCTGCATGATGATCCAGTGGGCCCGGGCCAGGTACGGCGCCGGCGCTATGCCTGGGCGATCCACATGGCCCAGGAACAGCTCCGGGTCGACCTTGAAGGCCAGTGAGTCGCCCCGCAGGTTCTGCATGGCGAACATCTTGCTGCCGGCAACGGAGAACACCCGCACGCCGCCCCACTTGTAGTCTTCCCGCGCACCTGGCAGGTCCAGGCAGAAACTCGCCACTTGCTCTTCGGTCATTCGGGTGTTGGCTTTCACAGCGATCGTTCTCCGCATTCTTCGAAGGCTTCATGCAGGTGCTCGATCCAGGCCCGGACGGCCGGCAGCACACCGCGTCGGTGAGGATAGACCGCTTGCAGCCAGCCACCAGGCAGCGACCACTGCGGTAGCAACTGCACCAGTTGACCGCTGGCCAGTTCTTCCTCGCAATACAGCATCGGCAGCACGGTGCAGCCCAGACCGGCCAAGGCGCAGGCCCGGCGTACGATGAAGTCGTCGATGCCCAGCCGCGCTTCCAGGGCCAGTTCGCAGGTATTGCCTTGCTGGTCCAGCAGGCGCAGGTGCACCAGGCGATCGGCTTCCAGGGCGCCGAGGATCGGCAGGCGACGCAGGTCCTCGGGTTGCTCCACCGCGTGTTCGCGCAGGAACGCGGGCGAGGCCACCATCGTCGTCTGCGCCGGACGCAGGCGACGGGTCACCAGCAAGGGGTCCTCATCACCTTGTTCCCGCACTCGCAGGGCCACATCGATGCCTTCGTTGACCAGGTCGACGCGTCGATTGACCAGCAACATCTCCAATTGCACCTGGGGGTACTTTTGCAGGAAGCCGCTCACCAGGGGCGTCAGCAGTTCATGGGCCAGCCCCACGGGGCTCGAGACCCGCAACCGCCCCCGGGGCTCGCTGGCCATGCTGGCCACGGCTTCATCGGCCATCTCCGCCTCCAGCAACATCGCCTGGCAATGCCGCAGGTAGCGCTCGCCCACCGTGGTCAGCTTCAGTTGCCGGGTGGTGCGCTGCAGCAGGCGCGCGCTCAGGCGCTCCTCCAGTTCGGCGATCCGCCGCGACAGACGTGACTTGGGAATGCCCAGGAGGCGGCCGGCCGCGGTGAAACCGCCGGCCTCCACCACCTTGGCGAAATAGTAGAGATCGTTGAGGTCTTGCACTGGATTGGCCTTATTGTCCTGCTGGTGGGACTAACTATCGCATTTATGCTGACTAATCATCCATTGGTTTCATGGGTAGGATTGCCAACATTCGATCGCCAAGCGGCGGTCCTCACTTGGAGAATCCAGATGAAACTGTTGCATATCGATTCCAGCATTCTTGGCGACAACTCGGCTTCCCGTCAGCTCAGCCACAGCGTGGTAGAGGCCTGGAAGGCCGCCGAGCCGCAAGCGGTGGTGACTTACCGTGACCTGGCCGCCGATGCCATCAGCCACTTCTCCGCCGCCACCCTGGTGGCCGCCGGCACCGTCGCCGAACTGCGTGATGCGGCCCAGGAGCACGAAGCCCGGCTCAGTGCCCAGACACTGGAAGAGTTCCTGGCTGCCGACACGCTGGTGGTTGCGGCGCCCATGTACAACTTCACCATCCCCAGCCAGCTCAAGGCCTGGTTCGACCGCATCGCCATATCCGGCAAGACCTTCCGTTACACCGAGGCCGGCCCGCAAGGCTTGTGCGGCGACAAGAAGGTGATCGTGGTGTCTACCTCCGGCGGCCTGCATGTCGGCATGCCTACCGGTGTCGGGCACGAGGACTACCTGAAGGTGATGTTCGGTTTCATGGGCATTACCGATATCGAGTTCGTCCGTGCCCATGGCCTGGGTTATGGCGAAGAGGTGCGCAGCAAGGCCATGGCCGACGCCCAGGCGCATATTCGCGGGTCGCTCTTCGCTGCCGCGTAAGGCTTGTGTAAAGACGCTTTCACGCACCGGCAGGGCCACTAGACTCTGTGTTCTGGTCATCGTTTCAGATGATCAGGGTACGGAGTTTTTTTATTGGTTTTTCCAGGTTTTCTGGCTCGGGTTATGCAGGTTGAGGAGAGCTTCTTCTTTAGCGCGCGGTTCCGATTCCAGGACGAATCCCCTCCAGAGCCTTGGCGGCAAGGGATGGCACGGGCAACCGGCATTCTCGATCCTGCGACTAAGGTGGGTGTGTGATGAGTGGTCGTTGTGCAATGTTACTGATCTGCCTGTTCAGCGGCATGGTTTCGGTGCAGGCGGCACCCCATCCGCATTGGAGCGTCGGCTTTCATGAGCTGAGCTTTCTCGATCCGCTGGACCAGCAGCCAATGCGTGCCATCGCTTTTTACCCGTCCACTGGTATCGAGCACTCCAGCCAGTTGGAGGGGTACCGGATCGGTGCCTCTCGCGATGCCAAGATCGCCATCGGCCGCTTCCCGATGCTGATGCTATCCCATGGCAACACCGGAACTCCCCTGGCCTTGCACGATCTGGCCACATCCCTGGCGCGCAAGGGATTCGTGGTGGTGGCGGTGATTCATCCGGGAGACAACTCCAGGGACCACAGCCGGCTGGGTACCCTGAGCAATCTCTATGGCCGGCCGATCCAGATTTCCGAGGCCATCACCGCGACCCTGGCCGATCCGATGCTGGCCCCATTCGTCAATGCCGAGCAGGTAGGGGTGATCGGCTATTCGGCCGGCGGCGAGACGGCGCTGATCCTGTCCGGCGCCACTCCAGACCTGGATCGCCTGCGGCGTTATTGCCAGGAGCGTCCGGATGACCGGGATGCCTGCAATACCCAGGGTGAGCTGATCGTCGATCGCGACGACCTGCAGCCGGTAGCCGATCCCCGGGTTCATGCCTTGCTGTTGATGGCGCCGTTGAGCCTCAAGTTCGGTCGCCAGACCTTGTCCGGGGTGCATGTGCCGGTGCTGCTGTACAGCGGCGACGGCGATCAACTGGTTGCCCTGGACAAGAACGCCGCGGCCCTGGCGCGCAAACTGCCGGTGGCGCCGGACTTCAAGTTGCTGGCCGGGGCCGGGCACTTCGTGTTCATGGCGCCATGCACTGCCGAGCAACAGGCGGCCATGCCGTTGCTGTGCACCGACGCCGACGGCGTGGATCGGGTCGATATCCACCGCAACTTGATTTCCGAGGCGGGCAGGTTCTTCGCCCAGACCTTGGGCAAGCCGACCCGGGCTGGCATGCAGACTGCCGACCAGTGATTCAGGCCGCAGCGCGGTGCTTGAGCAGCAGGGTCAGGCCCAGGCCGGTGACGGACAGCAGGGCGGCGCAGAAAAAGATCCATGCATAGCCAAGGTTCAGCGCCACCGCGCCCATCAAGGGCCCGGCGACCGCCAGCGCGAGGTCGAAGAACACCGCATAGGCGCTCAAGCCGGCACCCCGGCTGCTGTTGGGCACCTGCTTGATGGCTTCCACTCCCAGGGCCGGATACACCAGCGACAGGCCGAAACCGGTAAGGCCGGCCCCCACCAGTGCCCAGGCGGGCGAGGGAGCAAGCCAGAGCAGGCCGAGCCCTAAGGTTTCGACGCTCATGCAGGCGATTGCCGAACGAAAGCCGCCAAAGCGACTGATGCTGGAAATGAACAACAGGCGCGAGCAGATGAAACAGACGCCGAACACCGTCAGGCAGTAGGCCGCGCCATCCCAGCCCAGGCTCAGGTAGAACAGGGTGATGAAGGTGGTCAGGGTGCCATAGCCGATAGAGGCCAGGCTCAGGCTCACGCCGAAGGGCGCGATTCGCCCGAACACCGCCCAGAAGGGCAGGCGCTCACCCCGCACCACCGGTACCGATGGTTTGCTGCGGATCAACAACAAGGCCAGCAAGGCCAGGGCTGAAAGCGCCACGCCCAGGCTGGCGAAACCGTATTGCTGGACCATCACCACTCCCAGCGGCGCGCCAATGGCGATGGCACCGTAGGAAGCGATGCCGTTCCAGGAGATCGACCGCGCGGTATGTTCCGCGCCGACCTGGCCCATGCACCAGCTGATGGTGCCGACCCCGATCAGGCCCTGGGCCACCCCCAGCAGCAGGCGGCCGCCCAATAGCACCGCCAGGCTTAGCCAGGGCAGTTCTTGCAGCCATACTGAAACCAGGGTCAACACGCCGCTCAGCAAGATGCCCAGCAAACCGTAGACGATCGAGCGCTTGGTGCCGACAGTATCGGACATGCGTCCGGCCATGGGGCGGCTGAGCAGGGTAGCCAGGTACTGGGAGCCGATGGTCAGGCCGGCGATCACGGCACTGAATCCCAACTGTTCGTGGACATAACCTGGCAGTACGGCAATCGGCAGGCCGATGCAGAGAAAGGCGATGAAGGTATAGAAAACGATGGAAACGATCTGCTGGGTGATCGCCATGGAGCTTTGCGCGGATGTCTGGGGCTCGGGCATGAAGGCTCGTTCGCGGGCGGCGGTTAGAGGGCCGCATCATCGCGTGCCGCGAAATTAAAAGAAAGCAGGCTAACTATTTATTCCCATCCGGTCCTTTCAAGAGGGCAATGCGGAGAACCAAAAAGCCCCGTCACGCTGGACGGGGCCTTGTCTTGCTACTTACCGGTTGCCGCTGTTTTAGAACAGCAGGCCCTGGCTACGCAGGTAGTCGTCGTAGGTGCCGCTGAAGTCGGTCACGCCGTTCGGGCTCAGCTCGATGATGCGAGTGGCCAGGGACGATACGAACTCGCGGTCGTGGCTGACGAAGATCAGTGTGCCCGGGTAGTTTTCCAGCGCCAGGTTCAGCGCTTCGATGGATTCCATGTCCAGGTGGTTGGTCGGTTCGTCCATCAGCAGCACGTTGGGCTTCTGGCAGGCCAGCTTGCCGAACAGCATGCGGCCCTGTTCACCACCGGAAAGCACCTTGACCGACTTCTGGATTTCGTCGGAAGAGAACAGCATGCGACCCAGGGCGGCCCGGATGTTCTGTTCGCCGCTGGTCCACTGGCCCATCCATTCGAACAGGGTTTCGTCGGCCTCGAAATCGTGGGCGTGGTCCTGGGCGTAGTAGCCAGTCTCGGCGCTGTCGGTCCACTTCACGTTGCCCGAATCCGGGGCGAGCTCACCGACCAGAGTACGCAGCAGGGTGGTCTTGCCGATGCCGTTGGGGCCGATGATGGCCACGCGCTCGCCGGCTTCCACGGTGAAGCTGAAGTCCTTGAACAACTGCTTGTCTTCGAAGCCCTTGGATACCTTCTCCAGGGTCACCGCCTGACGGTGCAGCTTCTTGTTCTGGTCGAAGCGGATGAACGGGCTGACCCGGCTCGACGGCTTGACTTCCTCCAGCTGGATCTTATCGATCTGCTTGGCGCGGCTGGTGGCCTGCTTGGCCTTGGAGGCGTTGGCCGAGAAGCGGCTGACGAAGGTCTGCAGCTCGGCGATCTGCGCCTTCTTCTTGGCGTTGTCGGACAGCAGGCGCTCGCGAGCCTGGGTCGAGGCGGTCATGTACTCGTCGTAGTTGCCCGGGAACAGGCGCAGCTCGCCGTAGTCCAGGTCGGCCATGTGGGTGCACACGCTGTTCAGGAAGTGCCGGTCGTGGGAAATGATGATCATGGTGCTGTTACGCGCCGTGAGGATGTTTTCCAGCCAGCGGATGGTGTTGATGTCCAGGTGGTTGGTCGGTTCGTCCAGCAGCAGGACTTCCGGATCCGAGAACAGCGCCTGGGCCAGCAATACCCGGAGCTTCCAACCTGGAGCCACTTCGGTCATGGGGCCGAAATGCTGTTCCAGGGGGATGCCCAGGCCCAGCAGCAGTTCGCCGGCGCGGGACTCGGCGGTGTAGCCGTCCATCTCGGCGAACTCGGTTTCCAGCTCGGCCACGGCCATGCCGTCTTCTTCGGTCATTTCCGGCAGCGAGTAGATGCGATCGCGCTCGGCCTTGACCCGCCACAACTCCTCGTGGCCCATGATCACGGTGTCGATCACGGTGAATTCTTCATAGGCGAACTGATCCTGGCGCAGCTTGCCCAGGCGTACGTTCGGCTCGAGCATGACCTGGCCACTGGAGGGCTCCAGGTCGCCGCCGAGGATTTTCATGAAGGTCGACTTGCCGCAACCGTTGGCGCCGATCAGGCCGTAGCGATTGCCGTTGTTGAACTTGACCGAGACGTTCTCGAACAGCGGCTTGGCGCCGAACTGCATGGTGATATTGGCTGTAGAAATCAAGTGCTTGTCCTGCGGGGGTTCCAGAGGTGTATTTAGGCCATTTCGTCGGTCTTGGGCCAAATTTGGGCCAATTAGACTTGCGGCGGCAGCTTCTCCAGCTCCCTCCAGTCCGAGGAGGAGCTGATCCATTTCGCGTAGGTAGAGAGCAACATCTCGACGCTGTGGCCGAGCTGGTTCGCGATGAACGCTTCGGTTCATCCCAGCCATCAGGCACATTGTTGCGTAGGTGTGGCGGGTGTCGTACTGCCGGCGTTCACGGATGTCCAGCGCCTTTAGCGCTGATTTGAAGTCGCGGATTGTAACACTTGGCTCCCTGATCCACAGCCCTCCTTTGTTCTGCTGGAACACGAAAGGGCTTTGCGGATGGGTTGACTTGGAGATCAAGCGCGAAGAGTCGCCATTGGCCGGGCTTGGTTGATGGCATTCATCGCGCGGTCGTTGAGTGGTACCGCCCGGTGGTGCCTGGTCTTCGTTCGCTCCTCTGGCGTTCGGTTCATGATGATCCGGTGAAAGCTCAGCGTGTCCTCGGGGAGGTGCCAGTTGGGATGGTGAGTTGCCGATCGCCCGTCCAGTCGATCGCAATGGCTCTTCCCGCGGAGCACCAGGCTCCTGGCGGAACCCAGGGGGTATCAGGGTGATTAAGGCATACATTGCGTGCTGTTCCCGAGCCGGGATGATCACCGTTCTTTCTTCAGGCATGACTTCACCTCGACAGCTATATTTCTCTGCGTTTGACCAAATTGGATTGATTCTTAAAACAAGGAGCGTGTTATGAAACTCGCAATCAATCTGCCCTTGCTATTCATTGGAAGTGTGGTGTTTGGCATGGGCTTGGCCGATGGCGGCAACTGGATGTTGTTTCCAGGTTGTATCTTTCTTGCTGGCGCCTTGATCCTTGGGAAGCGGCATTGAGGTGTTTTATTGTTTCAGGCGTGACTTGTCCTTGGCCGCTACTGCGTCGGGTTTGAGTGGAAAAGAGGTAGAAGAGGTACTGTGGGGAAGGGTTTTGCAGTCGCTGCCAAGGGAAATCAAGGGGGCGATTGAAGAGGGCATGCTTCGACAAGAATCCACCCTGGAACTACTGTGATTGAAAGCGGCGAGGGTGGCCTCATCATGTTCAATCAATATCCAAATCAAAGCTTGGGCGATGGCTGTTGTTTTTAGGCGGGTTATTGATACTCGGCGTAGCGATCGTCGCTCTTGTTAGTACTGATTGGATAAAATTTTTACTGATTGCTGTGCTTTCGAGCATCTTTTTCATACCCGCGTTTATCTTTAGCGAAAAGTCTTTTTACCGCTTTGCAAAAACGTGGGACAGGTTCAGCCTCCTGACCCCCATCATTCGATTTTTCATCGGCTGAGTTGGATCAGAGTTCGGTTTTTGAAGATGGAGTACAAATGTGCTCCTGTGCGTGGATTGCCCTTGCGGATCTAGCTCGGGTGCAGTTAGCGCTCCTCTGGCATGGACTTGAAATCTTCCAACGATTCGCTGTCCGTCATTTCCTCCCAGCAGAATGCCTCGTGCGATCTAACTACGGTCACCAGTTCGATCACTGACTCTGAGCACGCTCGGCGCAGGCCGGCAGACTGGACTAGACCGTATCAGTTCAAAGCTGGGCTGGTTTCGGCTAGTCTCGAGAGAAATTCAACAACGTATACGGACTTAGCTGATCACTACATTACGAACTGTTTTAACGCAGCATAATCCTCTCATAGCTTCCTTTCGTAAAAAGCCCAAGTGCTACAGGCGTTTGGCTATTAGTACAAGCGTACTAATCGACCTTGGCCAATTCCGACTCGTGTAGTTCCCGCTGGATTACATAAATCGGGAAGGACCTCCATGGGTTACAGACATCCACTTCTCTGCCGATGGGTGGCTGTCTTGGCCATGGCCGGCAGCACCTCGGCCATGGCCGAACATGTCTCGGGCGACTACTGGATCATCTACGGCAAAGGGGAACGCCTGCATAACGAGGTGTATGTCGCTGATGCTGCCGGCATCGTGCAAAAGCCTGGTGGAGTGCAGTCGGCACAGGTCATGCAGTTGTTCGAAGACCCGGCCTTTCCGACCCTCGTTGCCTATGAAGTGCAGGTCAAATGCAAACAGCGCCAGATCCGCTTGGACAGCGCCCGGGCGATACGTCGTTTCGACGGTGCCGTGAAGTATGTGAAGACCAATATCCACGGCTGGGTCGCACCGAAGGACGATTGGTTACAGCGCACCTTTGCCTTTGTCTGTGCTCCCGACAACCGCGCGCGCAATCAGATGCTGCCAATTGGCAAGATGCCGGCGGTGAAGATGGTCGCTACCGTCCAGGCCATGTTTATCCAATTGATCGGCGTCCAGGCCAACAGTCAGGCGGTGCAAGAGCTGGACGATATGCTGGGTAGCAACGCCCGATGAGCACACGCTTTCTGTTATGTCTCGGCCTGCTGTTGCCGACCCTGGCCGGCTGCATCCCGACGCTGCCGGAGTTGCTCGCCAGCCGTGAATGGCAGGGGCGCGATGCCAAGCAGGCCATCGACTTCTTCGGCCCCCCCTTGCGCATGGAACCGTTGCCTGGTGGAGGCGGGGTGCAGTTGGGCTGGTATCGCGACACCACCTATGTGCGCCAGGAGGTGGTCGGCAGCAGCGCGCAGATGCAAGGCAATGTGATGGTCCAGACCAACTACTGGGACGATGTGTCTCACCCGGGTGGTTGCACGATCCTGATGACGGTGGACAAGGCGCGGCATATCAGTGACTTCTCCACCAAGGGCCGTTGCAACGGCGTGAACCTGGCGCCGTAGCCGGCCAGGAGAACAGCCAGTGAAGTTACTGGTGAGCTTGCCCTGCGACTGCACCGACATAGGTCAAGTGCAGACGCTACGGCGCCAGCCTCTGGTCTGCACCCGGCAATATCGTGGGCATGAGCACCCTCGTCGACTTCTACAGTTCAGGTACTGGGATGCCAAGAGGCCTTGTGCTGGGCTTTTTACTTCTGGCGTCTGGCTTAGACTGTTCAGGTGCATTGAGGGGCCATGTTGTCTTAGAGTGGCTCTTTCCCGCCCTTCAAAGGAATGATTACATGGTGAGCAACAACGCCATCTGCTGTCCGCAATGCCAAGGCCAAAACGTCCAGCTTCTGTCCGTCATCCATGCTGCCGGCACCTCTCACATACAAGCGACCCATCAAGCGCAATCCCAATCCGGATTCGGACCCAGCGTGACCGTCGAAACTACAGGTCGGCATCAGACCGACTTGGCTGCCAGCGTCGGTCCACCCCCGGGTAAGCGCCTGCTTGGCCCCGTGATCCTTACAGGAGTTGGCGCCATTATCTTGTATGACGGTCTCAAACTCATGAACACTTTCTGGGGAGTGGATTGGACGAGGTTCTTCATGGGCCTGATATTGATCACGGTCGGCGTGATCGGCTTCGTCCGTCACTGGAAATTCAACGTCGCGCAGTACGACAAATTGGAAGAATGGCGTCGTACCTGGATGTGTCATGCCTGTGGCACTCGATTCCAGCCATAAACGGCGCAAGTGGGCACCTGCGGGTGCCTTTCTTTTTTGTCTTTCTCAACCAGTCCCCGTCAACTCACTGTTAAAGCATATTTTGCGTTTGCAGTGATTTATTTTCTGTACGTTCGCCGTATTCGCTGGAACTCATTCAAATGCGGCGCCTAAAGAGTGATACCCAGGCACTTTATCGCCACAAGTGCGGGCAACATCAACGCGCGCATGTTGGGCTTATTTACAGAGAATCGGTGGATCGACACGTTAGCGAAAAGCCAAGTAGCGATAGTTGCACGGGCTTGTTCCGGGGGTATTTGCAGTATCTGTTTTCGTATAGATAGGACGGATGTGCTAGATAGCCCTTTGCCTTATATTCAGGATGTGAAGCTACTGCCTTCAAAGATAACGGCGAAGGACAGGCCTCCATGATCGCTTTCACAAGGCAACTCTTACCTGCCGTATTACTGTGCAATGCCCTCGCTGCTCAGGCGAGCGATGTACAGATGGGGGACTTTTGGGTAGTTCACTACCAGGGAGGCCTGGGCAAGCATCAGGTGTTTATCGCCGACGGTGACCCCAATAACATCTTCAGTCGCCCGGGTGGCGCGAAATCATTGGGTGTCTATCAACTTTACGAAGAGCCTGGCAAGCCCACTTTTACCGCTTGGGATGTGGAAATCGATTGCGCAAAGAACCGTGTGCGCACCACTGGGGCACAAGATTTCCGCAGCGTATTCAATGAGCTTCGCAACGCAAAGTATTCCGACCAATGGCAGAGCAAGCCTGACACCTGGCTGGCGCAAAGCCGTGACTTCGTATGCAAGCCGGCTGAACGCCAAGCCAAGAAGATGGAGCGCCTGGGTGTAATGCCGGCATCGCAAATGAGCAAGGCAGGGCCACAACTATTCCAGATATTGAACCGCGAGACCGCCAAGGCGGCCATCATGCAGCAGATAGATGAAGGATTCGCACAGATGTCTGCCAAGTAAAGCGGCCTCCAGGGAGAAGACCTTATGAACCGATTGCTCATCTTGGGCCTGTTGGCCATCTTGCTCAGTGGCTGTGCATCACTGGCGGCCAGCAGTGCCTGGAAAGATCGCCCGGTGGGCGAGTTGATCGACTTCTTCGGTGTGCCAAGACGGATTATGGTGGTGCCGGAGGAAGATTTGGTAGTGCTCAGATATGTACGCGACAGTAGTTATGTCACGCGTGAAGCCGCGGGTACTTATACGGGGCCGCAGAATGGGCAACTTGTACATGCAGAGTACTGGGAAGACGTGCAGCACTCAGGAAGTTGTGAGATCGATGTGTTCGTCAATAGAGCTCGACTGGTGCAAAAGGTGCGGACGAAAGGGCGCTGTGCCGCTGTCGAGATGGCACCGCAGAGTCGGTCGGTATCAGGCTAGCGAGTGAGGCACTGGAGGGGAGAGGCTGGCCGCCTCACTTTCGCTGCTACTTGGAACACCGTCCCTGCAGGCTATCTTTATTTTCTTCCAATCACAGCCTATGAATGCTTCGGAGGGGATGTTCCTGGAAGGGCGACCCTCAGAGCGAAGTTGCCATTGCCCTGGCTAGTTGCTCATCAGTCATGTGGGGCTGGTCGTAGGCCGAGTGCAAATATCGAACTGCTTGCTCAAATTGAGCCCCGCGGATCTCGCCATCTGAACCAATGAGCGTTAGTGCGTCGGCTTTTGCCGCTTTGATGTTCGCAGGCCCATAGACCGTCAATGCAGTAGTTCCGCTAATGATCAGCAGGGGAGCAATTGTGGTGATGAACATCGCTTTTTCGAGCGGATCATTGTTTTCGTGTGCTGTCACTGAAGCGCTGATGGATGCCAGTAAAATCATGACCAATGTTTTCATTGAATCCATTCCTAACTGCTTCCTGCTGCCAGGTTGAGGATCGTTACGAGTACTGCGATCCATCTACTGACTTCAGCCCCATCAGTTCCAGGTATTCGATCAAGTAGGCGCTCTGCTTCTGCCTTGTTTTTTCAGCATCAGTTGGATGGCAAACCATCATCGTGGCAGGCCCCAGGCACACTAGATTCGCCAGATTTTACGGCATAATCCTACTCGATTGGTGTCGAAGTGATATTATTCGGCGCCTTACGGAGTTGAGGGATGCGAGTAGGCATTTTGGCAACCGGGTTTATTTTGTGGGCAGGGCGTTCAAACAAGACTCCCCACGATATCTACCACGCCAGTCAGTCAGAAGCATTTACTACGTCCAAACCAGCGCAGGTTTATGCCGCCTGTGTAAGCGATGCCTGGAGAGGCAAGCTGACACAGCTCAAGCGTCCGCTCGGTGACGGATATCGGGTTTCTATCGGCCTGGTTAACGAGCCCTTCGGCCAAGTGGGTGCAAGGCCGTTGAATGGTGAAACCGCTATCTGCTACTACGAGACGTTGTTTTTGCTAAGTTTTGAAGCCAGCGAAAAACAGAGAAAGGCTGAAGTGGACTGTCGATAACCTACGGCATCGACTAGTTCGCCTGTTGTGAGCCCATCATCACCCCATTGGATTGATCACTTGCTTCTATTCATCGCAAAACTCAAGCGCACCTTGTCTGCGCGCCAGTTCATTCGTTTGCTTGATACCCATGACCTTGGCAAGAAACAGTCGAATCGCCTCATGGCCAAGACTGGCATTCGCACAGAAGGCCGGGTGGTAATTCGTCCCCCGTTCTATTTTGAGCGTGGCAATCTGGAACTAGGTGAGGGGGCTTTCATCAATAGCGGTTGCGTATTCCTAGACGAGGCTCCCATTCGCATCGGGCGCTATGCCATGCTGGGACCGCAGGTACGCTTGTGTACCACCAGCCACGATGTGCACCCGGATCGACGCAAGAGCAACGATTACAGTGCGCCGATCACGGTGGGCGACAATGTCTGGTTAGGTGCGGGGACAGTGGTTCTGCCAGGTATCAGCATTGGCCACAACAGTGTTGTGGCGGCTAACAGCGTCGTAACCCAGGATGTTGTGCCTAACGCGCTTTATGCCGGTTCTCCGGCGAAGTTCAAGAGGTGGCTTGTCGTCCCGGATGCAGTTTGAATTGGGATGCTATTTTCCGTAGGACGCACCCCTGAAGCGGCAGCCAGCTATCTGTCACCCAGGTAACTGGCGTTATGGCTGTGGCCGTCAGGCGTGCAGCGCGCCGTTGTATACGTCGAAGGACTCGTAAACCACCCAACCGCCTTCGGTTGCCGGCCCTTCGTTGTCGATCACATAGGAGCCCGCCTTGAAGTAGAAGGGGTACCTGTCCCAGGACTTGCCGACTGGCATGTTGGCGCTGAGGGTATCAAGAGCAATGCTCAGTTCGCCCAGGGCATCGACCTCAACGCTGTAGTCGAATGCCTGGCCTAGCGCGACGGGCTTTTTCAACACAGTCTTGGCCAGGCCTCCCGGTGTGCTACGGGTCTCGATCCGCACGACGCCGTTCCACCAGATCACCATCAGGAACGGATTGGGGGCGTTGAGGGCATGGATCTGCCCGACGATGACCTTGCCACTGGATGGAGCGGCTTCCACGCGGACTCGGCCGCTCATGGCGTGCCTGGCACTGCCGCGTGGCCAGTTGAACGAGACAGGGGAGTCAGGGAGAGTCTGGCGACTCTCGGTGCGCGGCGTCTTGGAGGTTCCCGAGGTGCCGCCCTGGACCGAACACCAATAATTGGTGTGGCCGTTCTGGTCGATCCACAAAAGGTCCTGCGGCGGACGCTCTGGATAGAGGTAGAGGGTGCCGTGGGCGATGATGCTGCCGAAGTTGTTCATGCTGTTCCTTATGGTCCTTGGATATGAAGCTCGCAGTTCCTTGCAGGTGCTGCGCTGATGTCGAGCAAGGCATTGGCCAGAAATCCGCGAGCTTTGCCGGTCTTCGTTCAATGCTTTGTCTCTCGCTCCCTCGAGATGGCCAGGCCGATCCCGGCTAGCCGCTGACGATCCGAAGTGGCACGCCTTGTTAAAGAGCGACGCAGCCTTCGCTGCTGGGCCGACGGGGAGTCGACATGGATGAAATATAGGTAAACCTGTATTTATTGTAAATGGGTATTCCTATATTTTGTGGTGCAAAGAAACCCGCCTATGGCGGGTTCACAAGAAGCTGGGGGATGGCGTTGGTCAAGGCCTGGAGGGATTGCAGAACAGCAGGTATCAGCGCGAGTACATCGCCCACCAGAACACATGGCCCAGGATCGAGATTCGCTGTTCCTGGATCTCGGTGAAGCCATAGTCTTCATCAGGGTGTTCTTCCCGGTTGAAGCTACGCAGGCGCAAACCACCAGGCAGGCGGTAGAGTTGTTTTACTCGCAACTGGCCGTTGTGATCGAGGGCATACATCTCGCCGTCCACCACATCCTTCAGCGCACATCTGCCGCTGTTAACGCCCACCGTGGCGCCATCCCGCAATACCGGGATCATGCTGTTCCCACTCACCGATACGCATCGTGCATCGCCGAGTTGCACGCCGTTCTGGCGCAGATCCTTCTTGAAGAAGCGCAGGTGGGCGGTGGTGCTGGTCTCGATGACGAAACGCCCAGAACCGGCAGCCAGTTCCACCTCATGCAGGAACGGGACGTACATCTCATTGTCACCAAGGGGAGTGTCCTCGTCCCAGGTCTCGATAGCGTCCAGTTCGATCTTCGGTGCCTGCGTTGCGGGACTCTGCCGGTCGGCAACCAGCATCTGGCCATCCCCTTCGGCCAGCCACAGGGCGGATACGCCACAGGCAGAGGCGATCTGCGCCACGAAGGCGGTGGCCTTGGATTTTCCTCGCTCCAGATCGGAGATCGAGGTCTGGGTGATACCCGCCCGTACAGCCAGTTCGGTCTGGTTGAGCTGGGCATGGCGGCGGGCGGTCTTGAGGCGGTCTTTGAGTTCCATGGCGGCAGTATTACGGGGTATCCCATAATGTGGCAAATCGGTTTTCCTATAATTCGATGGACGGCCTCCCATGGGCGGAGGCGGGGAGTTAGCGTAGCGCGTCCGGTTATCCGGATCGCCAGAAGGGTCAGGATGCTAGAGTCCTTGCCAAACCGCTTGACTGCTGGCCTTGCGAACAGGGGAAGAACTTTTATATGACGAACAAGGCTTCACGGTTGGTTTACCGACTACCACGTCCCGATGACGCGCAGCGGCTTTTCAGTATCTATGGCGACCCACGCACCAACCTGTTCAACCCTGCGGGACCAATGGCCGATTTCGCTCAAGCACAGGCGCTGCTAGGCCGCTGGATCGAACATTGGGCACGGCACCAGTACGGTACCTGGGCGATCGCCAGCAGTTGCGCGCCTGAGCGCATCCTGGGATTTGGCGGGATTGCCACGCACCATTACCTGGCCGAACAGCGTATCAACCTGGGTTATCGCTTCGCGGTCGAAGCCTGGGGCAGGGGCTATGCCACCCAGTTGGGGCGCGATGCGCTGGAGCATGCGTTCAAGCAACTGGGCCTGCCGGAAGTCCATGGGCTGGTCAGGCCCGACCATGGAGCGTCGATCCGGGTGCTGGAGAAGATTGGCATGCAGCTCTGCGGTGAACTGGATGATGTGCCGGGCCAGCCCCCAAGCCTGGTATTCAAGGTGCAGCGCATTGCTCCGGCTTGATCCCGCGAAGAGCCAGGTGAGAGGCCCTGCGCCTCGCTGCATCAACTGCCGAGATTGGACGATCGGCGGTGCACAGCCGGGCTTTTCGTCAGGAATGGAACTGCTCGAAAGCTTCAGCCTCGATCTCGCCGTTTCCTGAAATGAGGTTGCCGCCTTCTTCTCGCAGTTGGTAGTCATGCTGTTCGCCGCCAATGGCCGCGGCCCCATCGAGGCCCAGCAGCAGGCTGTAGAACACATCGGTCAGCGCCGTATCCATGGCCTCCCACAGCTGTTGCGATTGTCCTTCGCTTAGTTCCAGGGCCCTGAACTGTTGGGCGGCGGTTCCTGCCCCATGGCGGAGCTCCTCCTGGACCAGGCGTTTCTCGGCTTTCCAAAGTGCCACGAATTCTTGTGCATCCATGTGCTCATTCCGCTTTGTGGTTCGCCGCGAAGTATGCCAGTTCTCTTCAGCGTGTTCGGGATGGGTGCTAATAGCCATCAAAGCGCCATTATTTTTCTCGGCGACTACAGTTCCCCAGGGCATCTTGGGTATGCTGCGCGCCCGTTTTCGCCGCTCATGGAGAGCTCATGTTCGCTCGCAATGCCTTCGCCTTGATCCTGATGTCTGCCTGCCTGCTGGTTTCAGGTTGCGCTGTTCCCCCGGCCTCCGTGACTACCGAGCCTGTGTCGCTCGAGCCTCTGGGCCAACCCTTGCCCCAGAACGCTGCCCGGAGTGCCTTGATCGAGCGGATCATCACTAATGACGCGGTCGTCGTATCCGCGGGCAAGCCGGTACTGGCAGCCGACATCAACAACGACGCACGTATCGCCGCACTGAGGAAAGCGGATTCGGCGCGGCTGCCTGAGGCCTACTGGGCACTCTACAAACAGAACCTGGAAGCCATGCAATACGACCTCAACCATCAACATGACGCGGCCCGGGACCAGTATGTTGCGGCTTACCGCGACGAATTGAACCGTGTCGACGACGGTGTGCTGCAAAAGCTCGCCAGCGGGTCGCAAGCCCTGGACGACAAGAGCCGGCGCCAGTGGGGCGCGCGCATGGCGCAAAGGACTTCGCAGTACATGATCAAGAGCGATGAGTCCTTTCGCGCGGCCACCAAGGCGCACCTGGACCGCATGGCGCTGATGGATCGCCAGTACGATGTCTGCTCGCGCAAGGCCGATTGCTGGGATGCGCCCGCCAAGTAGTGAGCCTGGACTCCTGCAGCGTCCTCAGTCGGGGAGCGATGGCGAGCTGTGCCGTTGGAGCATCAGCCATTCCTGCCTGCTGATGTGGCTGATGTGTTCGTCCCGGTAGTCGTTCATGAACGGGTTGAATTTGCCGCTTTCGCTGTGGTGGTGCTTGAAGCCGCACTTGGCCTGGGCCCGGAACGATTGTTCGTTCCCGGCAAAGTAGCCGCACCACAAGGCGCCAAGATCCAGATCGACGAAGGCGTGGCGCATCAGTTCCCTGACCGCTTCCGGAATCAGTCCCAGGCCCCAGAACGGCACGCCGATCCAGTAGGCGATTTCCGCCTCGTTCCCGGCGATCTCGAAATGACTGTCCTGGCCAATGAGCAATCCCACCAGGCCGATGGCCACATCGTCCTGCTTGCACGTTACTGCGTAGACTTCCGGGCGCGAAAACAGCGTTTGGATGATTTCCAAACTCTGCGCTTCGCTTTCATGCACTGGCCAGCCGGCGATCGGGCCCACTCGCGGGTCGCTGGCGTACCGGTAGAGGCTGGACGCGTCGCTGGGTCGCCAGGGCCGCAGGACAAGGCGTTGGGTGTTCAACATGACGTGTTTTCCTGATGTTTGTGGAGCAAAATAACCAGCGCAATTGTGGAAAACCGCCAGGGCAGGGGCAATGTATGGATCGGGGCAAAAAAAGTAATTTTCAAAACAAAGGGCATGCTTGGAGGGCTGGGCAGCAGTGTTGGACCTGACGGAGAGTGGTGCCGAGGATTTCTTCATTGGCTGTTGCCGGTTCGACGGTGACCAGGGGCACCCCCTGGCCTTGGCCTACGTGGTGGTGCTGGTGTGCCAGCAGGGCAGCGCCGAACTGGAGGTGAACTTCCAGCCGTACAAGGTGATGGAAAACGACTTTCTGGTTCTCGCAGAGGATTCGATCGCCTGGTTCAGGCACAGGTCGGATGACTTTGCCTGTCGTTGCTATCTACTGAACCGTGCCATCGCGGCAGAGGTGGCCGCGGCGCTGCCCAACAGCCTGTTCGCCTTCTTGAATCGTTCGCCGTTGCTGCGTGCCAACCGGCAGTTTCAGGCGTTCTTGCAGGCCTGGGAGAACCAGGCGTCGATCATCCAGGAAGATGGCGCGGACTATCGGCGACCGATGCTGGTCAATCATTTCCAGAACCTGTTCTTGTGGTTATGCGCGAGCGTCGACCTGCAGAGCGTGACCAGGAACGACTTCAGCAGGCCGGAAGCGCTCTGCTGGCGATTCTGGGAGCTGATCGCGGTGCACTGTCGGCAGCAACGCGAGGTGGCGTTCTATGCAGACCTGCTGCATGTGACCCCCTATTACCTGGCACAACTGTCGCGCAAGTATTTCAACGATGCGCCCAAGACACTGATCGACAGGCAGGTGGTGCTGGAGATCAAGAAGCAGTTGGCCCAACCACGCAAGGCGGTGCGGCGGATCGCCGAAGAGCTGAATTTTGCCGATGCGTCCTATCTCGGCAAATACTTCAAGCGCCACACCGGCCTGGGTTTGAGCCAGTACCGCAGAGGCTGAGCGAGCCTTGGCGGTTGTCTGCGGCAGGCTCATTTGGCATCATGCGGCGCTCATTCCTGGCCCGATCCTCCACCCCTCTCAATTGGGGATCGGGTCGAGGAATGACCTGAACCTGGCGGCTCGGCCAGGGTTTCTTGCATGCAACAGTTGGTTTTGCGATGGATATGCAGCACGACCCCCCCTCTCGTGTCGAACGCCCTTCACCAATCAAACGCAGCAAATGGCCATGGCGTGTCCTGTTCTTCGGCACCTGGCTGATTGCCGTTTTTCTCTTCCTGGTCCTGCTGGGCCTGGGTATCGCTGCGGTGGTTGCAGGTTTCGCCCCGGATCTGAACTGGCAGTGGCGCTGCCTGGCCTTTATCGCGGGCGCAGCGATCCTCCTGGTGTGCCTGGCGATGCTCAAGGCCGCCTTTCTCGAGCGATCCTCCGCTGCATCATGTAGAGCATGAGCAGGCTGTGCATTTGCATCGGCTCTAGAACAAGGCGGCATAGGCGTAACGGCCACTTTGTGGGACGTGCGTATCTAGCTGGCCACCGGCAGCAAAATGCGCGCGCACTTCGACCCATGCACCATGGCGGCACTTGTTGGCTGGCGTGAGGGTGGGATCGTCATGACCTATGCCGCAACAGGTTCGCTCACCGAGGCCATTCGAGTGCCTCCTGCGCTGGGCTTCTGCATTGCCCAGGCGGCCTGGGGGCACTAGAGGCTCTTGAAGTAACGCGCGGGAGTGGTACCGAACAGCCCCTTGAAGGCCGCGACGAAGCTTGAGGATGACTCGTATCCCACTTCCAGGGCGACATTGGTCACGCTTTCGCCATAGGCCAGGTGCTCCATGGCGGTGAGCAGGCGCTGGCGCTGGCGCCAACTGCCGAAG
This sequence comes from Pseudomonas sp. B6(2017), assembly GCF_002112765.1. Classification (NCBI taxonomy): domain Bacteria; kingdom Pseudomonadati; phylum Pseudomonadota; class Gammaproteobacteria; order Pseudomonadales; family Pseudomonadaceae; genus Pseudomonas; species Pseudomonas sp. B6(2017). The sequence continues at coordinate 157,297 of NZ_NEIQ01000011.1, forward strand.
GACATGCCTGCCTCGTGGCTGAACAGCCGTTCGATGGTCCGTGCGCTGGCTCCCACTCGCCTGGCCAGGCTCTCCAGGGGCTCGCGATTCGCCGGTTCGCTACGCAATATCCTGGCCAGGCGCATGGCCCGTGGGTCAGTGGGGAAGGGCAGGTCCACCGGGGAACGGTCCAGGCTTGTGACCTGGTCGATCAGCACGCGGGCCAAGCGAGCTTCGGGCGTATGTTCGGCATAGTTCCAGGGGAACCCGGCACAGGCGGTCATCACCTCACGCATCAGCGGCGTGATGCCCATCACCAGGCAATAGCCCTCCCTGGGCATGTCATAGGCATCCGGGTCGATGTACAACACTCGGGTGTGGGTGGGGCGCTTGACCAGGGTCGCATGTTCGGTGCCGGAGCTGATCCAGATCGCCCGGGTGGCGGGCAATACCCATTCGCCCAGGTTGGTGGTGACATGGATGACGCCATTGGCGGCGCACATCAATTGGTGGCGCTTGTGCCGGTGCGGTGGCAGTTCTTCCGGGAACCATTGCTCCAGGCGCCCGACTATGGGGGCGTAGGCCTTGTCCGGATCAGGGTCGCGCAGCTCAGTATCGTGGCGGGTTATCGACATAACTTGGCATAGTACAGATAAATCACAGATTTCGCTCCTTGTAATGTGAATGCATCTCAATATCAAAGATGCATGTCGCAATTCCGAGGAACGCTCGTGTCGCAGATCCAATTACATTCAGCCGCGCAACTGACGCAAGAGGGCGGGCAAGCTCCGGCCCTGGGCGCACCCAAGCGCTCCACTCAGCTGTCTTTCTTCATGGCCGGGTTCGCATTGTCTTCATGGGCGCCCCTGGTGCCTTTCGCCCAGGCGCGCCTTGGCGCAGATCCAGCGACCCTCGGTGCGTTGCTGCTTTGCCTGGGGCTGGGGGCGATCATTGGCATGCCCGGTGCCGGCGCGCTGGCGGGACGCCTGGGGTGCCGGGCGCTGATCCTGGCCGGCGGGATCGGTCTGGTGGTTGCCTTGCCACTGCTGGCCATCGTTGCTACGCCCATGGCCCTGGGCCTGTGCCTGTTGCTGTTCGGTGCGTCCATCGGGGCTATCGACGTGGTGGCCAACATCCACGGGACCCAGGTGCAGAAGATCGCCAATATCCCGCTGATGTCGTTGTTCCACGGCCTCTACAGCATTGGTGGCCTGTTGGGAGCCGTGGCGGTGACGGCTGCGATCGCCGCCGGGGCCAGCCCGGCCCTGGCAGCCAGCGTGGCCGCCCTGGTCATCGCCTGTTGCCTGGTAGTGGCTGTTTCGGGCTTCCTGGCCAGCGAGACTGGCCAGAAGGCTCCATTGCTGGTCCTGCCCAAGGGGATAGTGGTGGTTCTGGGGCTCCTGGCCATGGTGATCTTCCTGGCCGAGGGCGCCATGCTCGATTGGAGTGCTTTACTGCTGGCCCAGGACAAAGGACTGGATGTCGGGCTCGCCGGCGCCGGTTACTCCTTGTTCGCTTGCGCAATGACCCTGAGCCGCCTGGTCGGCGACCGGATCGTCGCTCGCATAGGGGAGCGTTCGATGCTGCTGGCGGGCTTCCTGATCACCGCCGCAGGGCTGGGGCTGGCTGCTTGGGCCAGTAACCTGGTGGTGGTATTCGCCTGTATCGCCATCGCCGGGCTCGCGGCAGGAAATGTGGTGCCGGTGCTGTTTTCCCTGGCTGGTCGCCAGCAAGTGATGCCTGCGCCCCATGCGATCGCGGCCGCCAGCATGCTGGGTTATCTCGGGGTCCTGTTGGGCCCGGCCCTGGTAGGTTATGCCGCCCACGCGGTGGGCCTGGTCCGGTCCTTCCATGGCATCTGCATCCTGGTGGTGCTGGCTGCCTGCGCCATTCCCTGGACCATTCGCGGTCAGCGGTGAACCAGTGCCGGCTCTTGGTACTGGAGGCCTGGCAGCGCCTGGATGAAATGCCGCAGATGCTGCGCGGCCTCTGCCGGCGCCGCCTGGAGCAGGCAGTGGGGGCCGTCGATCTCGATCACCTGGGCATCCTGGCGCAGTTGCAGGACCAAGGCTGCCGCCGCTGCCGGCACCAGTCGATCCTGGCGGGCGCGCAGGTACATGAGCGGCAACTGCGAGGCGGCCAATGCCGCGCTGCAGTCCATATCACGCACGGCCAGCAGGCGTGCCCGCAGCACCGATGGCGCTACCTGGGCTATGGCCCCGGCCAGGGCTGTACGCAGTCCTGGGGTGGAAAACCTGCCCAGCAGCAGGGCAGCCATGGGCCACGACGGCAAATGATGCAGGGATACGAGCTTGAGCAGCCCCATCAGGGGGCTCAAGGCGGGGCGCGGGTTGCGCACGAAACTGGCGCACAGCACCAGGCCCAGCAGGCCAGGTGGCTTGCGTGCGGCAAGGGTCACCGCCACCGGGCCGGAGAAGGACTCTCCCAGGAGCACGAATGGCCGATCCTTGGGCAACTGCTCCCAGACCCGTTCTTGCAGGGCGGGATAATCCAGCGGCAAGTTGGCGGGATAGTCCAGCACCTGCACTGGCACGTCAGGGCCCAGGGTCTTGAGCAGTGGTTCGAACAGGCGGCCGGTGCCGTCCATTCCGGGCAGCAGTACCAGCGTCGGGAAGCGTGGCGGGAGCATGGTTCGGGCGATCCTTGCCAGGTGAGGGCGGTTGATGGCGCGCAGCATACGCTGTCCCATGCCACGCACACAGCAGTCGTGAGCCGTCAGGACGCAAAGCGGCTGTCCGTTGAGCTACGTCAAAACCTGCCGCAATTAACGCAGCGCGACTACAAAGTCTCCGCAGCTTTTCACAAATTTGGATTAACCCTTGGTTACAAACTGTGGCTAAAATGCCTGCCGACGGCCAGATGCCGAGAGCCGGACTGGCGACGGAGAGTATCGCCAGTCACGCTTTTTCAATTCAGACGCTGCCATTTGCCTCCGGCCCAGCGGGTTTGTGGAGGCGCAGCATGTTCCCTTCTGACGTGTGACGATTTCCGTGAAACTCATCATTGCCGCTGTATACGTTCTATCCATTGCATACGTACACCTGCGGGGGCGAGTGCGCCACAAACTGGGTCGCCAGCTCAGTGACCACTCCACCTTCCTGGCGCCGATCAACTGCTTCCTCTACCTGTTCTCCAAGCATCCGAACCGGCCGTACCTGGACCCGGCGGACTTCCCCGAAATGGAAAAGCTCAAGGAGCACTGGGAAGAGATCCGTGCCGAGGGGCAGAACCTGCTGCAGGCCGGCGAGATCAAGCGCTCCGACCAGTACAACGACGTGGGTTTCAACTCGTTCTTCAAGACCGGCTGGAAGCGTTTCTATCTCAAGTGGTACGGCGACAGCCATCCTTCGGCGATGAAGCTGTGCCCGCGTACCACCGAGCTGGTACAGAGCATCGGCTCGATCAAGGCCGCGATGTTCGCCGAGCTGCCCCCAGGCTCGAAGCTGGTTCGCCATCGCGATCCCTATGCCGGTTCCTATCGCTACCATCTGGGGCTGTCCACGCCCAATAGCGAAGGCTGCTACATCGAGGTCGACGGCGAGCGCTACCACTGGCGCGATGGCGAAGCGGTGATGTTCGACGAGACTTATATCCACTATGCGGAAAACACCACCGAGCAAAACCGCATCATCCTGTTCTGCGACGTCGAGCGGCCGATGAAATACCGCTGGGCCGCGGCGTTCAATGGCTGGTTCAGCCGCACCGTGATGTCGGCGGCCGGCTCGCCCAACGATGCAGGCGACAAGACTGGCGGCCTGAACCGGGCCTTCAACCGGCTGTACAAGATCCGCCTGCGGGGCAAAGAACTGAAAAAACGCAATCGCGCGCGCTACTACCTGGAAAAGTGGGCGATCTTCGCCGCACTGCTGTTGCTGTTCATCTACATCTGATTACCCCCGCTACCTGTGAACTCTTCAGTGGCCAGCCTTGCACCGGCCCTGAAGAGTCCCGCCAATCCCGCTGCCCGCATCCTCCCGTGGACACCGGGCGTTACATCTCCCTCAAGATTATTTGATTAACAAAGCCGAACCCCGGGCGTAGCGTGGAATCGAATCCGATACCTTCGCTCCCGAGGAGATCCGTCATGAACAGTCCGGCTCGCGGCCTTGCCGCATTCCTTGTCCTGGCCTGGGCCGCCGGTACCGCCTGGGCCGCCCCGGAGCCATCCGGCCAGGTGGTGGGCACCTGGCAACTGGCGCAGAACCTGCCCAACAGCGGCAATAACGATCCCTACAGCAACCCGATTCGTCGGGCCAATCCCAACAGCATGCAAGGCACCCAGCCCGCCAACCCGCCAGTGCGCGGCCCCGGGACTGTGCCCTCGAGCCCAGCCCCCACCCTGGAGAACGGCGGGATCGGCAACGGCTATCCTCGTGGTGGGGTACAACGGCCCAACCCCGATCCACGCTTGCCAGCCCCCAGCTACGACGCCAACGGCAACCGGCGCTGAGAAGCCCACGGCCTTGCCAGGGGGCGCTGTACCAGCGGCCACCAGGGAAGCCCCTCGATCCGTACAAGGAACCCAGTATGTTGCGTAGAAGCCTGTTCACCACCCTGTGCACCAGCGTCCTGCTGGCTAGCGCCATACCGGCCCTGGCCGTCGACAAGCAGAGATTCGCCAGTGAGCTCGGCACCTTGAGCCTGGCCCCGGTGGTGCAAGGCCTGGACCATCCCTGGGCCCTGGCGTTCCTGCCGGATGGCCAGGGCATGCTGGTCACCGAACGGCCGGGCAACCTGCGCCTGGTGAGCCCCGACGGCAAGCTCTCGGCGCCCTTGAGTGGCGTACCGAAGGTGTGGGCCCAAGGCCAGGGCGGCTTGCTGGATGTGGCGTTGTCGCCGGATTTTGCCCAGGACCGCCTGGTCTACCTGTCTTACGCCGAAGGTGGCGGCCAGGGCGATACTGCCGGCACCGCAGTGGGCCGTGGCCGACTGGCCGAGGATGGCAGTGGGCTCAAGGACTTCCAGGTGATCTTCCGCCAGGAACCGAAGCTTTCCACCGGCAACCATTTCGGCTCGCGGCTGGTGTTCGATCGCGACGGTTATCTGTTCATTACCTTGGGAGAGAACAACGTGCGGCCCACCGCCCAGGACCTGGACAAGCTCCAGGGCAAGGTCGTGCGCCTGTACGCCGATGGCCGGGTCCCAGAGGACAATCCCTTCGTTGGCCAGGCCGGTGTGCGTCCGGAAATCTGGAGCTACGGCCAACGTAATCCCCAGGGGGCAGCGCTCAACCCCTGGAGCGGGACGCTGTGGGAAGGCGAGCATGGCCCCAAAGGCGGTGACGAGCTGAACATCATCGAGCGGGGCAAGAACTATGGCTGGCCCCTGGCGACCCATGGCATCGACTATTCAGGCCAGCCGATCCCCGAATCTGGCGGGCAGACTGCTCCGGGCACGGTGGCGCCGCAGCATGTCTGGGAAAAGTCGCCGGGCATCAGTGGCTTGGCGTTCTACGCCGCTGATCGCTTCAAGCCCTGGCAACACAGCGCCTTCATCGGTGCCCTGAGCAGCCAGCAACTGATCCGCCTGCAGTTCGATGGCGATCGCGTCGTGCATGAAGAACGTTTGCTGGGCGAGCTCAAGGCGCGTATCCGCGACGTGCGCCAGGGGCCCGACGGTTATCTGTACGTCCTCACCGACGAAGACCAGGGCGCCCTGTACCGACTCGGCCTGGAGTAAGCCTCAGGCACCTTGCGCGGGCTGGCGTGAATAGAGGACCACGGCGGCCCGCAGCTTGCTGCTGCCGAAGCTGCACATCTGGTCGAACTCCCGGTGGCTCAGCGGCAGATGCTGGCAATCCATAGCCTGGCGATGCTGGCTATGGTCGACATCGGGGTCGTGCAGGTAGACGAAGTCCTGGTCGCAGTCGGTGACCATCACCCAATGGGGCGCCTTGGAGCGGGTCAGTCGATAGCTGCTGATCAGCACCAATGGCTGGCCGCCGTCGTCCAGCAGGCGCGGCAGCTCCAGCGGTCCGCCGAGCACCTGCTGTACGTCGCTGGCATCCAATGCCTTGCAGAACTCGTCGTGGACCAGGCGCATGACGTCTTTTTTATGCTCGTCGCGTACGCCGTTGAGGAACAGCGGCCCGGCGCTGTTGACCTGCAAGCGTACGCCAAAGCCCCGGCGCCAGGCCGCCAAGGCCAGACCCTGGGGGCTGCAGCCACCGTGGCCGGCGGTCATGAAGACCGTGGTCGCCTCGCGCCAGATCTGCAGCTCCTCCCGGCGCTCCAGCAGTCGGCTCGGTTGCAACGCGGCCATGGCCATCAGGAGGCAGGCCGGGCCGCAGGTGAAGTCGGTGGTCTGCTGGTAGTAGGGCACACGGATACTGCGGGTCTCACGATGCTCGCGGATGCGTTTTTCCAGGCGCAGGGCGTCGGCATGGTCCTCGTAGTAGTCGTGGAGCCTGGCGAAGCGTCGATAGCCGTGGCGTTCGTAGAGGGCGATGGCCGTGGGATTGTCGCTGCGCACCTCCAGGCGCAGGTAGGCGCAGTCGTGGGCCAGGGCGCAGTCCTCGATGCGTTGCAGCAGGCGCTTGCCCAGGCCCAGCCCCCGGGCATCGGCAGCGATGGCGATGGAGTACAGGCGCGCCAGGGAGGTGCCGCGGTGAAACAGCACCAGGGCGTAACCCAGCAACCGCTCCTGGTGCTGGGCCACCAGCAACTGCCCGTGGGCGCGGCTGATCATCCATTGGAAGCTGCGCGGGGTCAGGCGATCGCTGGTGAAACATTGCTGTTCCAGCTCCACCAGGGCCGCCAGGTCGTCGGGGGTTGCAGTGCGAAAGACAAGATCCATATGACCGCCGTAAAAGTTGCGTAATGAAACGAGACTTCAAAAAAAGTTCGTGCTTAATAGAAAGGGTCAGGTTTCTTCAGCGAGATCGAACTTTATGTCAGCGGTACAAAATCATTGGCCAGAAGTATCCGGGCAAAGTTTGCCGGCGGCAATCACTTCGAAAAGTTATTTGTCGGCAATCGATAAAGTTTCCAGCCAGGTCATCATCATTGTCGAGCGCAAGGAAGACTGGGCCTCGTATTTCCCCAGTGAAGATATCCTCACCGCCCAGGAGTACCTGGAGCACAGCTGCGAAAGCGCCCCGGGCAAGCGGGTCCAGGTCATCAACCTGTGCCGCAGCTACAAGTACCTGGGGCATGGCTACTACTGCTCGCTCCTGGCCGAGGCCCGTGGCCACCGGGTCATCCCCTCGGTTCGGACCATCAGCGAACTGACTCGCAAAGCCCTCTACGGCCTGGCGCTCGACGATCTGGACAAGACCCTGGAAAAGGCCTTGAGCCATCATCTCTACAGCGATACCGAAGGCTTTACCCTGACTCTGTATTTCGGCCGGACCCATATAGAGCCCTTGCAGGAGTTGGCCCGGCAGATATTCGAGTTGTTTCCATGTCCAATCTTGTTAGTTGACTTCAAGCGAACTAACAGCTGGCATATCGAGGGTGTGAAGTGCGGCGCCCTGCATAAGTTGCGAGAAGACCAGGAAGATCAGTTCGCCAACTCCCTGGACAGTTTCAGTCGCAAGGTCTGGCGTGTTCCGCGCTCCCGGCGCCTGGCCCGTTATGACCTGGCGATCCTCCATGATCCCCAGGAAGCCTTGCCGCCTTCCAATGCTCGGGCGCTGGAGAATTTCATTCGCGTCGGCAAGGGGCTGGGGATCGATGTGGAGCTGATCGAGAAGAAGGACTACACGCGCCTGGCCGAATACGACGCCTTGTTGATCCGTGAAACCACCAGTGTCGACAACCATACCTATCGCTTCGCCAAGAAGGCCGAGAGCGAGGGGCTGGTGGTGATGGACGATCCGGCTTCGATCCTGCGCTGCACCAACAAGGTCTACCTCAGCGACCTGCTCAAGGGCCATCAACTGGGAATGCCGGCTACCGAGATCCTGTACAAGGAGCGACCGCAGGACTTCGAGCGGGTGGGCGAGCGCCTGGGCTTTCCGCTGGTGCTGAAGATTCCCGACGGGTGTTTCTCCCGGGGGGTGATCAAGGTCGAGAGCCAGCAGGCGCTGCTGGAAGCCACCGCCGAGCTGTTCGAGCATTCGGTCCTGTTGCTGGCCCAGGAGTTCTTCTACACCGAGTACGACTGGCGCATCGGTGTACTCAACCGCAAACCGATCTTCGCCTGCCAGTACTTCATGTCCAAGGGCCATTGGCAGATCTACAACCACAAGGCCAAGGGCAAGGACATCAACGGCGAATGCCGGACCCTGGCGATCCACGAGGCGCCACGGGCCGTGGTGGAGCTGGCGGTCAAGACCGCCAACCTGATTGGCGACGGCCTCTACGGGGTCGACCTCAAGCAGGCCGGCGACAAGGTGGTGGTGATCGAAGTCAACGACAACCCCAATCTCGACGCCGGCATCGAGGATGCCTACCTGCAGGACGACCTGTATTGCCTGGTGCTGGAGGAGTTCGTCCGCCGCCTCGAACTCAAGCGGCGTGGCCAGGCCTGGTGAGGTTGCGATGATCCAGAGCTATCGACTGAGCCATGGTGGCCTGTGCCCGGTGCCTGGCCTCGAGGCCCAGGTCATGCTGTTCAGCGATCCGGACCTGGCCGAGCGCGATCTGCTGCACAGCGCGTTCAAGCTCGATGCCCATGCCTTGGCCTCGGCGCTGGACCCGGACGAAGTCTCGCGCATCGAGTTTCACCCCGACTATCTGTTCCTGATCTGGAAACGCCCGGAGAACTATTCCGCTGCTGGCAGCCTGTCTTTCGAGGTGTCTTCCTGTGGCTTGCTGTTCGCCCCGGAGCGATTGCTGGTGATCGCCGCAGACGACACGCCGCTGCACGGCCTGGGCGCCAGGCACGACCTGCACACGCCCCAGGATGTGCTGCTGGACCTGCTGCTCAACAACATCCATCACTACCTGGGGCACTTGAAGGTGATCAAGGCGGTGGCCCGCGAGCTGCAACAGAAATTCAACCAGACCCTGGAGAATCGCCACCTGTTGCAGATGTTCAACCTCAGCGAAAGCCTGATCCACTACCTCAATGCCCTGCGCAGCAATGGCGCGGTGCTGACCCGCTTGCGCAACCACGCCGCCAAGGAACGCTTCTGCGGCCAGGCCATTGGCCGAATCGACGACCTGATCATCGAGAACGACCAGTGCTACAAACAGGCGGAGATCTATTCCACGGTGTTCGCCGGATTGATGGATGCCCGGGGCAACCTGATGAACAACAGCAGCAACCAGCTGTTGCGCAAGCTGACCCTGATCAACGTGGTGTTCCTGCCGCTGAACCTGATCGCCAGCATCGGCGGCATGTCCGAGTTCAGCATGATGACCGCTGGCACTCCCTGGTGGCTGTCCTATTCGCTGCTGTTGCTGGCGATGCTGCTGGCCGCGGTTGGCATGGCCCTGGGGTTGCGGCGGCTGGGGGGCCGCCGCGAACAGGCTGGCTGAGGCCTATTGCGGTTGCAGGGTCAGCACTTCGAAGCCGTCTCGGGTCACCGCCACGGTGTGTTCCCATTGGGCGGAGAGGCCGTGGTCGCGGGTGACCACGGTCCAGCCATCCTTGAGACCGCGAACCCGGGCGCTGCCCTGGTTGAGCATCGGCTCGATGGTGAAGGTCATGCCCTCGCGCAGTTCCAGCCCGGTGCCGGCCCGGCCGAAGTGCAAGACCTGCGGTTCCTCATGCATCTGCCGGCCGATGCCGTGGCCGCAATACTCACGGACCACGCTGTAGCCGTTGGCCTGGGCATGACTCTGGATCGCATGGCCGATATCGCCGAGCCGGGCGCCGGGTCGTACCAGGCGGATGGCGTTCCACATGGCCTGGAAGGTGGTATCCACCAGGTGCCGGGCCCGTGGACCGACATTGCCGATCAGGTACATCTTGCTGGAGTCGGCGATGTAGCCGTTCTTCTCCAGGGTGATATCGATATTGACGATGTCGCCATCCTTGAGCACGGCCTCGGAATGGGGCATGCCATGGCACACCACCTCGTTGATCGAGGTGTTGATGCAGTAGGGATAGTTGTACTGGCCCTTGCTGGCGGGGCGGGCCCTGAGCTCGTGGCGGATGAAGTGCTCCACGGCAGCGTCCAGCTCCAGGGTCGACAGGCCCGGGCCGACGAAACCGTCGAGGTAGGTGAACACCTGTGCCAGCAGGCGCCCGGACTCACGCATCAGTGCCAGTTGATCGGCGGTCTTGATCAGGGCCTGGGTCATGCGCGGCCCCTGAGCAGGTCGGGTTTGTTCAACAAGAGCTTGTTGATCAGCTCGTTGTAGGCCAGGTGCGGATTGAGTTCGGCCAGCAGGCCGATCTTCATCCAGAACTCGGCCTGGGCGTTGATCGAGCGATCCATGGCGGCGCTGGCCACGCGGATCTGTTCGTGCAGGTCATCGGAGATCTTGACGATACCCATGTCGCGGTAGGTTCTCTGTGGGAAATATACGGATCATATATGTTTCGTATATTTCGCCTCAAGTGGCCGTTGCGATTGTTTTGCCGGGTGCTTGCGACGGGGCGATTATTTCGCTAATTTTCCGTCCATGACTTTTTCCGCCGTTCGTTCCCAGCCAAGCATTATTACCGCCATTACTCATTGGCGGGCTTGCTGACGACTGCACCCAACCCGCCCTGGAGGCGGGTTTTTTCTCTCTGTCTCCCGGGCTTCGTACACCGCCAGGAGATCCATCATGAGCCGCCGCAGCCCAACGCCCACTCCGAGTGCCGACATGGCCCTGCTGGAGCGCTATGTGAAGATGATTCTTGCCGCGCCGGTCTATGACCTGGCCATCTGCACGCCATTGCAGGCGGCGCCGGCGTTGTCCCTGCACCTGGGCAACCAGGTCCTGCTCAAGCGCGAGGACCTGCAACCGACCTTTTCCTTCAAGATTCGCGGCGCCTACAACCGCCTCGCGCAATTGAGCAGCGAGCAGAAGCAGCGCGGGGTAATCACCGCCTCTGCCGGCAATCATGCCCAGGGCGTGGCCCTGGCGGCGCGGGAGCTGGGGATCCAGGCCACCATCGTCATGCCCGAGACTACCCCAGAGCTCAAGGTCCTGGGGGTGCGCAGCCGTGGCGGTGACGCGCTGCTGCACGGCCCGAGCTTTCCCTTCGCCCTGGCCCATGCCCTGGAGCTGGCCGAGCGCAGCGGGCGCACCTTCGTGCCGCCGTTCGACGATCCCCATGTGATCGCCGGGCAAGGCACGGTGGCCATGGAGATCCTGCGCCAGCAACAGGGGCCGCTGGATGCGATCTTCGTCCCGGTGGGCGGCGGCGGGCTGATCGCCGGGATCGCCGCCTATGTGAAATACCTGCGGCCGGAAATCCGCATCGTCGGGGTCGAGTCCGAGCACTCCAACTGCCTGCAGCAGTCACTGGCCGCCGGGGAACGGGTGACCCTGGCCTCGGTCGGCACCTTCGCCGACGGGGTCGCGGTGGCCCAGGTCGGCGAACATGGCTATGAAATCTGTCGGCGGCACGTGGACCAGGTGATCAGCGTCAGCAATGACCAGCTCTGCGCCGCCATCAAGGATATCTACGACGACACACGCTCGATCACCGAGCCTTCAGGAGCCCTGGCGGTGGCCGGGATCAAGCAGTACGTGGCCATGACCGGCGTGCGTGGCCAGACCCTGGTGGCCATCGACTCGGGGGCCAATATCAATTTCGACAGCCTGCGCCACGTGGCCGAGCGTGCCGCCCTGTGCAACCAGCCGCAGCCGGCCTGAGCCGGGCGCAGCCTGGGTTCAGGACAGCAGGGGGCGCAGGAAGCTGCGCTCGTAGCTGAGGATGAATTTCTTCTCCATTACCGAGGCCACCAGCGCCACGCTTTGCGGATCGCCAAGAGCTTCCTGGCGGTAAGCCTCGTAGTGCGCCAGGGAGGGAAAACTGAACAGGCAATAGGCGATGTTGCTGGCGCCCTCGCTGGGCAGGAAGTAGCCATGGTGGCTGCCGCCCAGGCGCTGCACCACGCCGATCCAGGCTTTGGCATAGGCTTCGAACTCGGCCAGTTGATAGGGATCGATCACATATTTGACGTGGCAGGTAATCAAGGCGCCGCTCCTGGTGACGGTTGGGGAAGTGCATCGAGTCGGGCCGAAAAAGCCGTTGCTCAGAGCCAAATCGAATTTAACAGACTCGGCAAAGCCGCATAGTCTGTAGCTTGGCCCCGTCTACAAGGACAATCGGGATCGGGCCTGGAACCCTCGAACACGGACGTCGCCCGCAGGCAGCCTGCCTGCCGATTGGCCGCCTCGAACAACGGAGAGAGTCGCCATGTTTCTATCTGCCCTGGAGCTGCGCAACATCATCGAAAGCAGCTTCCTGCCCAAGCGCTGCCAATGCACCCTGAGCCCCGAGCTGTCGATGACGGTAAAGGTGTTCGGCGAACATGAGCCCGATCGCGTCGACCTGCTGGTCACCGGTATCGACGCCGCGCAGCTCAACGGCTGTCGCGAAATCAACGAGCTGATCGCCGGGCTGCGCCATGACCTGGCCCAAGGTTCCGGGCATGGTGTACCGCTGAGGCGGGCGCATTATTGAGTCCTTCGGGCCGCTCGCTACCGCGCTCGTTCAAGTAAGCCTGCGGGCCTGGACGAACCCCAGGCCCAGCAGCAATTCCGTACCCACCGCCAGGAAGATGCCCGCCCCGGCATTGCCATTGAGCCACTCCAGGGTCCCCAGCCCGGCAAGGGCGAAACAGCCGATCGCCATGCCATTGCCCAGGGCCTGGCGGGCAGGGCTGTGGCCCACGTCGCGAAACTGATGGAAGATCACCGCCAGCGCCAGGAACAGCAGGGCGTTGCGCCGTGCGACGAATCCCGCGACCGGGTTGTAGTCCAGGCCCCAGAGGGTCAGCAGCAGTCCTGGGGCAAGCCCCCAGGCCAGGGCCAGCAACAGGCAGATCAGGGCGGTCAGGCTGCACAGACCACGAAACGACCAGGACATGGCGATTCCTTGCACCAGGAAAAAGGGCGCCAAGGTTAGCCCGCCGCGCAGCCCGGGAAAACCATCCCTTCTGCGCAGGCCATCACCGCTCCTCCTAGAGTTCGCTGTAGGCGACCCGCCGGTATCCGGGCAAGGCCCGGGCCAGCAGTCGCTCCAACGATTGTTGCGCCGGCAGGTAGTCGTCGCCGAAATCGCCATCGGCCAATTGCGTCGGGTGCGCCACCACCTCGATCACTCCCCCGGGGCGCAAGCCTTCCAGCAGGTCCCTGGGGGTGCACACCGAGTCTGCACTGGCGCCGGACAACCAGCGGATGCGCCGGTTCAGGGCGGTCTTGAACAGCCATTTGACCAGCCCGATATTGCTCCCGACATTGCGTGCCAGGCGTACCGGCACCCCTTGCCGGGCGGCGAAGCGGGCGACGATCGCCGCCACCGGCCACAGGTTGTGCACGTGCTGGTGGGAGTCGATATGGCTGGGCCGCAGCCCCTGGGCGAGACAGCGCTCCCACTGTGCTTCAAGCTCTTGCAGCACCGCGGCGGCCGCCGGCTGCGGCAGGCGCAGGGTCGAGCGCGGCAGGTTCAGGTCGAACTGGCCCTGGGCGTCGCAGAACAGCGGTTGTCGGCGGATCGCCGCGCTCAGGGCCGGGCCGTAGGTCAGGTTGAAGTGCAGGCCGATGCGCCCCAGCAGCTCATGCCGGTGGGCCAGTTGGCAGGCATCTTCGAAGGCCGGCATGTTGGCCATCAAGGTGGCGGAGCTGATCACGCCGCTCTTGAAGGCTCGCAGGGTCAGCTGGTTGTAGTCCGGGTCGAGGCCGAAGTCGTCGGCGTTGACTATCACTCGTGGCGCGTTGGCCTGTGAGTCCTTCATGGGCGCACCTTCGCTGTGGCGGCGGCCTGGCGTCGTTCGCGCCAGGCCCTGAGATGAGGTTTGAGTCGTTGCCAGAGGCGTTCGCCCAGGCCCGCCAGCAGGCCCAGGGCACGCCAGCTGTAGAAGCTCCAGCGCTGCTGTTCCACCAGGCCGCTCAGGCGTTCGTGCAACTGGTGGCTGGAGCGGCTGAGACTGACCCGGGAGGCGTCCACCCATTGCCAGCCATCCTCCAGCCCCCAGCGGATCCATTCGTCCAGCAGCAAGCGGCCGCTGCCCAGGTTGGCGTAGTCGGCCAGGAAGGCGATGTTGTAGTCGTACAGGCGGCCGCGTTCCAGCAGGCCCAGGCGATAGCTGATGCAACGCCCCTGGTGCTCCAGCAGCACGATCCGCACGCAATCCTCGGCGGCCAGCTGGCGCAAGGCGCTGAACATCCATTGCCGACGTGGCCCACCGGAGAAGATCCCCAGGCCGTCGGTGCCTTTCCAGCTGGCCTGCTCGACCTCGCACAGCCTCTGCAGGATTTCGTCGACCCCCTCGGCCCTGGGCGCCACGCGGATGATCCGTGCATCAATCTGCGCACAGCGCTTGCTGGCCCGGCGCAATTCGTAGCGCAAGGTGCCACTGGCTTCCTCGGCATCGGCGGGCACAATCAGGTGCTCCGGTACCCGGCAAGTCAGCGTTTGCTCGGCGTAGCTGCTGGCCTGGCGCCAGGGTGCCAACAGCTCGTCGGCCGCCACCAGTTCATGCAGTTGCAACAGGTCATGGGGCAGGCGCCGACGGATTTGCCGCAGTGCCTCGGGCATGGCGTGCCGGGCGCTGTCGGCCACCAGCAAGGCCAGGCGATCGCTCAGCGGATGTCCAAGGTGGCGCACCACGCGCAGCGGCAGCCCCCCACGGGTTTCGCGGCCGGCCACCAATGGCAGGCACAGCACCAAGCGCTGCTCCTGCCAACCCAGCAGGACCTGCAATGCCTGGCCTGGGGCCAGCGCGTGGGCCGCACCGCGCAGCCAGCCCAGGCGATTGAACGGCGTGGCCTGCTCGGTGGCGGCGCGCAATTGCTCATAGGCAGCCTCGGGGAACTGCGTCGCCGAGAGGTCGCTGCACCATTGCCAGCGCATGTTCATGGCCGCTCCTGGTCGATCTTCGTGCCGGCTTGCTGATCCAGCAGGCGCCCGCGTCGCAGCTGGTGCAAGCGGGTCTGGTGATAGGGGCGGCGGCGATGGAAGTGCAGGCACCGCAACAGGCAATAGACATGCAGGGATTCGCCGACCTCCTGGAAGCCCAGGCGCATGTGCATCTTCAGCGCAGGTTCGTTGCGCACGTTGACCAGGGCCCGGGTGCTCTTGAAACCGCGCTCGCGGTACTCCTCCCAGAGCAGTTTCTGCGCAAGGATCACCACCCCCGAGCCCCGATAGGGCTGCGCGCATTCGCCGGCGAACTGATACAGACAGCCCGGTGGCACGCGCATCCAGCAGCGGTACAACTGGTCGTCGTAGTAATCGCGCTCGCTGATCCACACCATCATCATCACGTCGCCCTGGTGATCCAGGTGCGCGCTGCCCCGGCTGCCCTTGTCCAGCAGGCCACGAATGGCCGGTAGCTGGGCCTTGAAGTACTTGTCGAAGGCCGGCAGCAACTCCCGGGTGATGGGCACCTGGGGCCAGCGTGCGGGGTCGATGGGACAGGGCACCGGCAGGGCCAGGGAGCGCTCCAGGGTCAACAGCTCCCAGTGGTAATAGAAGAACCGTTCGCGCAGTACTCGCAGGCTGCCGCGCAGGCCCTTGCGGCGGATCTTGGCCAACAGGCCGGTCAAGCGACTCATAGGGTTTTCCAGGTCAAGGCAAACAGGGTCTCGCCGGGCAGCTGGAACACCAGCCGCTGCGAATCGCACTGCACGCTGGCGGGGCGGGCCTGGCCATCGGCGCCCAGCAAGGTCAGTTGCGGTTCCGGCGGGCAGTGGTGGGTTGGCATGGAGACCTCGATGGTCTGCCGGCGCGCAGTCTTGGCCACGCCCAGCAGGTTATGGCGCGGGCCGTCGCGCAGGGCCAGGGCATCGACCTCGAAGGCCGGGTTGTCCAGGACTTGCACCTGGGGCAGCCAATGCTGCTGGAGGAACTGCTGGGCCAGGGCCACTGGCTTGAGGCGAAAGTGCCGGGCGCCGTGCTGGGCCAGCATGCCCTTGGGATACTCCGGCTCGTCGGCGGCCTGGAACCAGTTGAGCATGTCCAGCAAACCATCCTGGGACGCGTTGAACACCACCGAGGCCCACCACAGGCCGGCGTAATGCGTGTCTTGCTGGTAGGGGCTGAGGTCCGGGCCGCTGGAAATATTGGTCTGGCTCAGCAGCAATGCCTTGCGTGGCCGGCCCTGGTCGTCCAGGCCCACCAGGTCGGCGGCGGCGCGCACGCTGGCGCGGTAGCGGCGGGTGGCCAGCAGGTCGCGCACCATCCATTCGTGCCAGGCCAGGGCGTCGATGTCCGGACCATGCTCGGCCAGCAGCTTGCGTGCCCAGTCGATCCCCCGGCGCTGGCCGGCGCCGACCCGGAACGGTCCGTCCAGCAGGCGCGAGCTCACCGGCATGGCGATGCGTACCCCGGCGGCCCGGGCCTCGGGATGGGCCTTGGCGCGTTCCAGCATCTGGCTGAAATAGGCAGCGAAGGCGGCGTAGCTCGGATAGTTGAGGTTGGGTTCATCGGCGAACGCCAGGTAATGCAGGCCCTGCTTGCCCAACCGCGTGCTGTCGTCCAGCCAGGCATCGAGGCCGGCCAGGGTTTGCGGGCTGGCTTCCAGTACCGGCCTGCGCCCGGTCCCCGCCAGCAGGGTGATATCGCGGTCCACGCCAAAGGTCTCGCGGTAGAGCCTGCGAAAGGCGATTTCCCGCTCGGGCTCGGCCTTGATCACGTCGACGAAGCTGTAGAAGTTGGCGGCCCGGGGGCCCAGGGCTCGCAGCAGCTCGAAGGTCGACTGCGGCGGTTGCGCGTAGGGCAGGGCCACGCCCAGGTGCGGGCTGGGGCCGGCCAGTTGTGGGTGCAGGTTCAGTTCCACGTGCCCCGGGGTCCATTGCAAGGGGTGCAGTTGGCGCAGGTCCTGGGCGAACAGGTTGGCGGTGCCGTCGAGCCAGAAGCCGACCTTGCCGGAGCCGCCCATGGACAGGCGCCAGACTTCGTCGCGCTCGGCCAGCGGCAGTTCGGCCTGGTCGAATTGCGGGTATTGATCGTGGGTCTCGAGCCCCAGCCGGACCTTCGCCCCGTCGCTCAGGCGCACCGCTTGCAACACACTCACACCACCGTGGTACTTGCCTGCGAGCACCGCTCGTTCACCGGCGGCAACGCGAAAGTACAGCTCGGTGCCGTCGGGCACGTCGGCGCTGAAATGCACCTTGGTGGGTTCGAACTGGGCCTGGGTGGCGCTGTCATGGCCGATCCTGAAGTTGCGGAAGCTGTAGCCGGGCACTTGCAGCCGGTAGTCGCCGCTGGCGGCGGGCAGCAGGATGCTGTCCTGGCCGTAGGCCTGGTCGGCCGGGATATCCACTTGTTGGCGCAGCTGGCCATCGGGACCGACCAGGTACAGCTGTTCCTGGTTGGCGTCGCTTTGCCAGGCCGGGCTCCAGCGCAGGTGCAGGGTATCGGTGACGCTGGCCTGCAGGTACAGGCTGCCATCGCGGATATCGCCCCATTGCATGGGGGCCGCCTGCAGGGCGGGCGCCGTGAGTAGCAGCAGGACAATCAGGGAACGGGGTTTCATCAGGCCTTTTCCTTGGGGCGCAGTAGCTGGCGTACGTAAGTCACGTCCGCAGGCAGCAGAATCAGGGTGCGATACCAGGCCACGCCGCTCAGGCGGCAGTACAGGCCGAGCATCACCAGGCTCACCGCCAGGTAGGCGATGGACGAGGCCAGGCCGGCACCGACGATGCCCAGCCGTGGAATCAGCAGCGCGTTGAGCGCCAGGTTCAACAGGGCGCCGCCGCCCATCAGCAGCGACAGGGCGCCGGGGCGCTGCTTGCCCAGCAGGTCCAGGCGCAAGATGCTGGCGTAGCACAGGCCGAACAGGCCCGGCAGCAATGCCAAGAGGGCGCTGTAGGCCGGGGCATAGGCGGCGCCGAACAAGGTCAAGATCAACCATTGGCCGATCAACGCCATGCCCAGGCAGGCCAGCAGCATGACCGTGGCGGTCAGGCGCAGAGCCAGGGCGGTCAGTTGCTCGATGCCGCTGCCTTGTTGCAGCAGGCGTTTCATCAGGGGAGTGGTCACCCCCTCGGGAATGATCAACAGCAGCTCGGCAGCGGCACTGGCCATGGCATACCAGCCCAGGGCCGCCGGATCGAGCAGGGCGCCGATGAACAGGTAGTCCGAGCGCAGCATCAATTGCTGGGCCAGCACGCCGGGGTGACTCTGGGCGCTGTAGCGCAACAGTTCGCGCTGCTGTCCGGTCTGCCAGCGCAGGCGCATATCGTGCCAGCGCCGCAGCCAGCACCAGCCCACCACGACCACCAGCAGCGTACCGCCCAGCCAGCCGCCCAGCGCCGCGGCCAGCGGTTGCTCGCGCCAGATCCACCACAGGCCGACGAACAGCAGCAGCGGCACCAGGGACTCCAGCAGCCGCAGGGCATTGAAGGCTTCGACCCGGCCGTCGGCGTTGTGCAGGGTCAGCAGTCCGCTCTTGAGCACCGTGAGCGGCACCGCCAGCAACAACAGCCAGGCCAGGTCGCCCAGTTGCAGGCTCAGTTCCCACTGGCTGCCCAGGGTATTGATCAGCGCCAGGCCCGCCAGGGTCAGCAGGCTGGCCAGCAGGCAGCCATAGACCAGTACCTGGGTCAGCAACAGGCCCATGGGCCGCTGGCGTGCCGCCTCGTAGCCCACCGCAGTGTTGAGACCGCCGCTGGTGAGCGCGGCGATCAGGTCCGGCAGGGTGCTGAGCAGGGCGAACAGGCCGCGGTCCGCCGGACCCAGGAGACGCGCCAGCAGCACATTGCGCAGCAGGCGCAGGCCGATCATCGCCAAGCGGGTGCCCATGCTCAGGGCCAGGTGCCAGAGATAGCCGCCGCGCTTCATGCCCGGGCTCCCTGCCACAGGCGCCAGGCCAGGAGCCCGGGGTGGGCGGCGCTGGCATGGCTGACGTCGATGCGCGGCAGAGCCAGCCAGGCGTTGCCACTGGCCTCGATCAGGCCGGGCCGGGTGCCCAGGCCATAGCGATAGCCCAGCGCGGATACGGCGGCCCGCACCCGGGGGTCGTGGTCGCCATTGGGGTAGCAATAGACTTGCAGGGGCGCCTGGCAGCGTTTGCGCAGGGTGTCATGGGAGCGTTGCAGGTCGGTGCGCAGGGCCGCGTCTTCAAGCTGGGTGAGGATGCCGTGGCTGGCGCCATGGGGGCCGAAGGATACCAGTCCCGAGCGTTCCAGGTGCTTGACCTGGGTCCAGTCCATGGCGTGCGGCGCGGCGCCTGCCGGGCAGGTGTCGGCCAGTTGCTGCAGGGTGGTCGCAGGCAGTCGCTTGAGGCGCTGCAGATAGCCGCCGAGCAGGCGACTGCGGGCATCGCTGTCGCCAGCCTGCAGCAGCTCCAGCGGTGGCGTCAGTTGCAGGGCGCGCAGGCGCTCCAGCAATGGCTGGCAAGCTGCGGCGCCGGCCTGTCGCCACAGGGTTTCGCCGATCGACTCCCACCAGAAGCCCTGCGGGCTGCCGATGAAGTCGGTGGACAGGAAAATACTGGCCGGCACCTCGTAACGCTCCAGGACCGGGTAGGCCACCTCGGCGTTGTCGCGCCAACCATCGTCGAAGGTCAGCGCCACACGCGGCCGGTCGCCACCAGGCAATTCCAGCAGTTGCTGCAGCGGCACGCAGTCGAAATGCCGGCGCAGCCAGCGCAGCAACTGTTCGAACTGGGTCTGGCCGACGCACAGGGGCGCGCGATGGGGCTTGGCCGCGGCGCTGGAGTCGACCAGTACCCGGTGCAGCATCAGCACCGCCCCGGCCTCGCCCAGGCGCGAACGCCCGGCACTGTGCAGGTAGGCGCTGCCCAGCAGGCGCTTGAGGACTAGTTTGAAGGTCATGTCAGCGATTCTGTTGTGGGTTCCACAGGGCATAGCGCTGCCCGCGGAGAAATTGCCAGAGGCCCATGCTCATGCCGGCCAGGGTCACCAGGACGAAACCGGCCAGGCGAAACACCTTGGGCAAGCATCCGCTGCGGTCCAGAAGACCCAGCACGCCGGCGCCATAGCCCAGCAGCTGGGCGATGAGGCACAGGCTGTAGAAGACCCCGGCATTCCACAGCAGCAAGTTGGCCAGCAGCAGCGGCAGCAACAGGACCGGAGCCAGGCGGCGGATCAGCTTGTGGCTGATCAGGGCGATGGCATAGGCACCATGGCGCCAGGGATTCATCAGTTGCCGACGCTGAGCCAGGCTCTGCAGGCCGCCCACCGTGACTCGCAGGCGCCGGCGGTATTGCTTGCCGGCCTCGTCCACGCCCTGGTCCAGGACCTGGGCTTCTTCCACATAGACGATGCGCTTGCCCGCGACCGGGGCGCAGGTGCTGATGAAGAAGTCATCGTTGACCTCGGCCGGAATGCTCTGGAACAGCTCCCGGCGCAGGGCCAGCAACGCGCCATCGGCGGATACCATGCAGCCGGTGCGGTTCTCCGCCTGGCGTACCCAGGCCTCATAGTGGCGGTACAGGCTGTCGCCCAGGCTCAGGTTATGCCCGGGCCGGGGGATGATCATGTGTCCGCCGCACGCACCGACCTGCGGATCGCCCAGGGGCGCCAGGAGCTTGCCCAGGGTGTCGGTGGACCATTGGTTGTCGGCGTCGGTGAACACCAGGATGTCGTTGCGGGCCAACTCCACGGCGGCGTTCAGGGCCCCGGCCTTGCCCACCCGGGGCAGGTCCAGGACCACGATCCGCGGGTCGCGCACGGCCAGGGCAATGGCTACGGTATCGTCGCTGGAGCCATCGCTGGCGAGGATGATCTGCAAGTCGGGAGCCGGGTAGTCCTGGAGCAGCAGGGTACGCAGCTTGTGCTCGATGTGCGGGCCTTCGTTGTGGGCGGCGATGATCACGCTGACCGAAAGTGGCTGGCCGGACAGCTCAGGCCTTGGCCGCACGAAGCGGCTGAGCAGGGCCAGCAGCAGCGGGTAGCCGATCCAGGCGTAGATGGGCAGCAACAGGCAGAGCCAGAAAAGAGTCTTAGCCACGGTCGGGCCTCACGACAAAACGGTTGAACAGACCCTGCACCAGGGCCAGGGCCCCCAGATGCAGGCGAACCCAGTGCAGCAACCAGAGCTGCAGGACGAACAGCGGATCGCGCTGGCGCAGGCCCTGGCGCAGGGCCAGAACCAGCGGCGCCAGCGCGCCCGCAGCCAGGTACAGCAGGGCGCTGTCGGCCCGGCCCAGGAGCAGGGCGCCCAGCGCCAGCAGGCTGAGCAGCGCGCAAGCCAGGCACAGCAGGGGGAAGCGCAGCAGGCGCGGGCTTGCTCCGCCAGCCTTGAGCAATTGCACATGGCTGCCCTGGCGCCAGCGCTCCTTGGCAGCCCATTCGCGCCAGCTGCCCTCGAAGCCCCAATGCAGCACCTGGGGCCGGGGCAGGCTCAGTTGCCGGGCGCCGGCGGCGTGCAGGCGCAGGCCGAAGTCCTTGTCCTCACCGGTGCGCAGTTGCTCGTCGAAACCGCCGACGCGCTCGAACCACGCCCGCTCCAGGCACAGGTTGGGGGTGGGCATCCAGTGCAGCAGGCGGGCCTGGGTCCCGGCGGCCAGGCTGCGTCGCTGCCAGGCCCGGGCGAACCACGGCGCGCTGCTGGGGGCGGCGCAATCCAGGGCGAAGACCTCGGCGCTTCGTTGTCCCTGGGCCAGTTGCCAGAGTTGCAGCCAATCCTCGGGCACCTCGATGTCGGCATCGAGGAATGCCAGGCTGTCGCCGCTGGCGACCGCGGCCCCGCGGTTGCGCAGGGCGCCGATGTTCAGGCCCGGGCACAGCAGTACCCGGGCGCCCATCTCGCGAGCCTGTTGCGGGCCCTGGTCGATGGAGCCGTTGTCGACCACGATCAGTTCGCAGTCGACACCCGCCACCCGGGCCGCGCGCAGCACGCTGTCCAGGGTCCGGCCTATGTGCCGGGCCTCGTTGTACATGGGCACGATCACGCTGATCCTGTGCATCTTTGCCTCCCTTGGCCGGATTGGGTTGAAGTCGCGCTCGCCTTGCCGGCGAGCTTGGCGAACGCCGCTGCCCGGGGACCTGCGGCGCTCAGGCCCGCGGTAGCCGCTCATCGGCTGTCCTCGGCTTGACGGCGCAGCACGCTGGACAGGGCGAGGAAGATCCAGAGGTACTTGTGGTTCGGTGCACTGAGAAACAGCAGGAACACCGCCAGCGCCAACAGGCTCAGGCCCAGGTGGGTGGCGATGTCGGCCTGTTCCCGGGCGCCCCCGGCGAGGAATGCCTGGCGCGCGCGCGCGAAGTTGCGCAGGCCCATGAGCATCAGCGCGACGAAGCTCAGGCCCGCGGGAATCCCCAGCTCGCTGAACAGTTCCAGGTAGGTGTTGTGCGCCCGGCGATACAGGTCGGGCTCGTTGAGGTTCTCCGAGAAGCCGCTGGCGAAGCCGGTCTGCGCATAGTGCACGGGGAAGGTGCCCAGGCCCGAACCCAGCAGCGGGTTGTCGCGGATCATCTGCCCGCCCACGACCAGGTAGGAGGTGCGCCGGCCCAGGGAGGTGTCCTCGGCATGGGCACCGGACTTGAGCATGCTCAGGGACTTGATCCGCGCCACGTAGTCCGCTGGCAAGGCGGCGATGCCCAGGGGCACGAAGATCGCCACGGCGAACATGGCGAAGCCCAGGTGCTTGGGTCGCAGGCCCTTGAGCCGGTCGCGGTAGTGCCAGGCACCGATGGCGATGGTGAACAGCACCACCAGCAATCCGGAGCGCGAGTCGGTCTTGGTCATGCCGGCCATGAGGGTCAGGCCGATGGCGATCCAGAACAGCCGTAGCGGCCACCAGGGCGCGCGCAGGGCCAGGAGGATCGCCGGCGGCACGGCCATGGCGATCAGCAGGGCGAAGTAGTTGGCGTCTTGCAGCAGGCCGATGGCCCGGCCTCCCACCTGGTACTTGGCCGAGACCAGCGCGATCACGCAAGTGATGGCCACGCTCACCGCCAGCAAGCGGCAGAGCATCAGCAGGTTGGTCTCCCGGGCGATCAGCAAGGTGACGAAGAACAGCACCAGGCCCACCGCCAGCTCCCGCAGGCTGTCCAGGGACACGGCCAGGTTCTCGCTGTACATGAGGCTCAACAGCAGGCACAGCAGGAAGGGGCCCAGGGCTCGCCATAGATTGCTGCCCAGGCGGGTATCGGGAATGTGCCGCAACAGCAACTTGAACAGCATGATCAGGATCAGCGAGGCGCCCAGCAGCTTGGCCCCGGAAAAGGCGCTGTCCTTGAACAGGCCTTCGAACGGCACCAGGGCGCAGATGCCCAGCAGGCCCCAGCCCGGACGCCGATAGAGCACGGCCAGGCCCGCGAGGCCGACCACCACCAGGGGGGCCAGGAATGGCCAGGGGCTGGCCAGCAGGGCCAGGGCGGCCAGGCCCAGGAACAGGCCGAGAACAGGGGCGGCGATCATGCTGGGTCGGCCTCCCTGGCCAGGCGATACAGCTCGTCCCAGCTACGGGCCAGGGTCGGCAGGTGGTAATGCTCGCGCTGGGTAGCGCGTGCGGCCTCGGCCAGGGTCTGCGCCAGGGCCGGATCGTCCAGCAGCTCGCCGATGCACCGGGCCAGTTCGGCACTGTCCAGGGGGTTGGCCAAGAGGCCGTTGTGCCGGTGCTGCAGGACATCGGGAATACCGCCCACGGCGAACGCGGCGACTGGCGTGCCGGCTTGCATGGCTTCGAGCAGGATCATCGGCGTGCCTTCGGTGCGCGAGCTGATCACCAGGACATTGAGGCGTCGCAGCCAGGGCTGCATGTCTTGCTGGTAACCCGGCAACAGGATGCGCAGCGACAGGCCTTCGGCGTCGATGCGCTGGCGCAGGGCCTGGTTCTGCTCGCCGTCACCCAGCAGTACCGCCTTGAGCTGCGGGCGTTGCCGGCACAGGGCGACCAGGGCGTCGAGGAATAGATCCGGGCCCTTTTCCTCGCTCAGGCGGCCGACGAAACCCACCAGGGGCTCCATTTCGTCCCGGCGCACCTGGGGCTCGCCCGAGGGCGGTCCCTCGTAGTTGGTCGTGCGGGGCGGGAGCGGCTGCGGCAGGCCGTTGGCAATCACTTGCAGCTTGTCTGGCGCCACCCCGGCCGCCAGGTGCAGGCGGGCGATGCTCTGGGCGACGCAGGCCACGCGACGTACCTGGCGGCTGCGGCACAGGCGCAGGCTGGTCCAGGTATAGAGCTTCTGCTTCAGGCTCCTGGGCGTGAAGCCATGCTGGGTCAGGACCAATGGCAAGCGCAGGCGCCGGGCACAGATCCAGGCGAACACCTGGGCCTTGAAATTGTGTGCGTTGAGCAGCCCGGGTTGCTGGCGCAGGTGCGCCAGCAAGGACTTGAGGCCGCGACAGTTGTGGCAGGTCACGCCGGCTTCGGTGAAGCGCTGCAACAGCGCCGGCGGGGCGTCGAGGAACACCACCCGGTGCTGCCCGGGGGTGACCAGGCAGTGATCGAGCAACATGCGTTCGGCACCGTAGAAACCGCCGCTGTGGATCAGGTGCACGATGGGTTGCGCGGCCATGTTCAGGTTGCTCACTGCTTGGCCCAATGCCAGGCCCAACGCCAGGTCCAGCGCGGGTAGGGGTTGACCTGGGGTTGTTCGATCGCATTGAGGACCATCAGCACCGGCAGGCCGAGGTGGTCGTTGACCTGGGCCGGATGCTTGAAGCGATGGTCGAAGAACTCGTAGACATAACCCAGGGCGATGGCCAGCAGCAGGCCGGTGAGCAGGCCCAGGGGAATGATCAGCATCGGTTTGGGAAAGGCCGCTTCGCTAGGCTCGTAGGGCTGGCTGAGCACCCGGGCGTTGGACAGCTCGCCGCTGATCAGGCGTTCGCCGCGGCTTTCTTCATAGCGCTGGGTATAGGTGAAGAACGCCTTGTGCAGGGCGTCGATCTCGGTATCCAGTTGGCGCAGCTTGCTCAGCACCTCCTGCAAGTCACGTACACGGGCCTTGTAGTCGTTGATGCGGGTGGTCTTCTGGGCAATCACCGATTGGGTGATCTGCAACTCGCTGCTGCGTTCGCGAACACGATTCTCCACCACCTTGAGGAATTGCGCCCGGGCCCGCACGATCTGCTCGCGCTGTTGCTGCATCGGTACGCTGTCGGCGCGGTAGGTATCGGCGGTGACGCCGTACTGGCCCACCAGGTTGGTCAGTTGCTCGCCCAGTTGCTTGATCTCGCGATCCTCGTACGCCACGTTGTCCACGGTGTTGGCGAAGGCGAAGGGGAAGGTGTAGTCGGTCAAGCCGGCCTTGCGCGCGGCGGCGAGGCTCTTCTGCAAGTAGTCGAGACGACGCTGGTTCTCCAGGGCCTGGTCGCGATAGCCGTTGAGCGATTGCTCCTCGGTGTTGATGGCGTTCAGGCGGAAGGTGATTTCCTCCTTGGGGTCGGAGGCGTGGGCCGCTTCCAGCAGTGCCTGGCGCTTGCCTTCCAGGTCATCCAGGCGTGCCTGGTACTGGGCCTTCTTCTGTTCATAGAAGGCTTCGGGCAGTTCGTTGGATTGCAGGTCCTGGCGGTTCTTCAGGTAGTTGGCCAAGAGGCGTTCGACGAAGCGCGTGCCTTCGGCCGCGGACGGGCTGCTGTAGACGATGGAGATCACGTTGGAGCCGGGCAGGGTGCCGATCTTCAGGTCCTTGACCGCCTGGTTGGTGAAGGCGTCCAGGCTGGTATCGCGCACCGGGTCCACCGCCAGGCCGAAGAAGCCGCGCACCGGGTTGATCACATGATTGCGCAGTGGATTGATCACGCCATCGCGCAGGGGGTTGAACAGCAATCTGGCGAGCAACCCCTCGTTGCCGCCGAACAGGCCCTCGTCGCGCAACTGGCCGATGGTGTCGCGGATCAGGGTCGGCGAACGCAGGATGTTGCTCTCGGTCTCCATGTCCGCCAGCGATGGCGGGATGAATTTGTCGTTGTCCGGAGTGAGCACGGTGTTGGCATCGGTCTGCGACAGCTTTTTGGACTGCACTATGACTTCCGCGGTGATCTCGAAGCTCTGCTTGAGCACCAGCGGCAAGAGCAGCGCCAGCAGGGCGAAACCCAGGAATACCCGCTTGATCAGGCGCCGATTGACGAAGAACACGAGGAGAAACTCGTGCAGGTAGTTTTCGATCTTGGTCATCGAGGCGAACTCAGTTGTTATTCGATTCTTTGTTGTCGACGCGGTAGCCGAAGCTGAAGCCGACACCCTGGAACATGATCACGTCGGCCAGTTGCTTGCTCAGCGCACCGGCCTTGGCCAGGCGGGTCTTGGGCACGTAGAGCATGTCGTCCGGCTGCAGGTAGGCGAATTGCAGCGCCTTGCCGTCCAGCGCGGCGTCGGCGTCGTAGACCCGGGCCTCCACCTGGTTGCCCTTGCGCCGCATGATCACCACCGAGTCGAGGCGTGCGGTGGGGCCTGCGCCCTTGGCCAGGGTCAGGGCCTCGAGCACCGAGATCGGCCGGCGTACCGGGTAGGCGCCCGGCTGGCCGACTTCGCCCATGACGAACACCTCGTTGGCGGCGGTGGTCTTGAGCAGCACGTCGACGCTGACTTGTCCCACCTCCTTGGCGTAGCGCTGGTTGATCAGGCTCTGCAGCTCGCTCAGGCTCTTGCCCTGCAGCGACAGGCTGCCCAGCAGCGGGAAGCTCGCGCGGCCATCGGAGCCGACCACGATCTCGCGGCTCAGGCCGGTGGCCGGGTTGGTCAGGCTGGTACGCAGGTTGTCCAGCTGGGCCATGGCGTGGGAGATCGAGAAAGTGATCTGCGGTTTCTTCAGCACCTTGGCGTACTGCGCTTGCAGGGCCTGGCGCGCCTGCTCGGCGGACAACCCGGCGACCTGGATGTTGCCGATATAGGGCATGTCGATGCTGCCGTCGGGCAGCACCAGCTTGTTGCCCCCCAGTTCCGGGGCGGAAAGGAAGCTGATGTCCACCTGGTCGCCCGGTTGCACCAGGTAGCGCTGCTGGCTGGTGGTGCCGATATGGAAGATCACGTCCAGCACGTCCTGGGGCCGCAGCACCTGTTCGATGGGCATGACCTCGGTGAGCTGGGCCTGGTCGGCCGGGGCGCTGAGGATCTGCACCGGCATCTGTTGCGGCTCGCGGTTGACGCAGCCGCCCAGGGCCAGCAACAGCGACAGGCTCAGCAGGGAAAGTCTTGGCTTGTTCATGGTTACACGGTCCTTGTGCCGGTCAGAGGCGGTCGTAAACCCACTTGGGCATGTAGTACTTGCGGGCGTTGAACACGCTGCCGATCAGCTTCGCCTCGGCCTGGATCAAGCGTTGCGCGGCGGCCTGGGCCACTTCCCAGCGGGTTTCCTCGCTGCGCACCACCAGCACCACGCCATCGACCTGGGTGCTCAAGGTGAGGATGTCGCCGCTGCTGTACACCGGATCGCCATCGACGATCACGAAGCGGTACTGGCCGGCCAGGGTGTGCAGGAGCTCGCGCAACTGCTCGGCGGTCAGCCGCTCGCGGTATTGCTGGCGCCGGCCCAGGGGCAGCAGGTCGAAGTCCAGTTCCGCGCTGGTCTGGATGCATTCGCCCAGCGCCGGCGGGGTTTCGGCCAGGGCCAGGTCGAGAAAGCCCGGACACTGTTCCAGGCCCAGGCGCCGGGTCAGGCTGTCATCCGAAAGGCTGGTATCGACCAGCAGTACCCGGCCGCGACTGGTACGCGCCAGTTCGCTGGCCATGCTCAGGCAACTGCTGGTCACGCCGCTGTTGAGGTTGGCCGCGGTGAGCAGGATCACCTGCAGCTCCTGGTCGAGCACGGTCACTGCCAGGTTGCTTTCACTGGGACGCTGGATCTTCAGACTGGCAAGGGTTGCTGCCGCCATTTCAACTTGCTCCGTGGCCATTGAGGACCTTGAAAGGGGTTTTCATCAGGATCTTCAGGTCGAGCCAGGGGCTCTGCTGGAAGATGTAGGTCATGTCGAGGGTTACCCGACCGTCGAAGTCCACGTCGCTGCGCCCGGATACCTGCCATAGGCCGGTGATCCCCGGGTAGATGCTCAAGCGCCCCAGGTGGTGCTCCTTGTAGGTCTGGGCGTGGAACGAGGTGGGGCGCGGGCCGACGATGCGCATCTGGCCGAGCACCACGTTGATCAGGTTCGGCAGTTCGTCGAGGCTGGTACGACGCAGGAAGCCGCCGATCCCGGTGATCCGTGGGTCGCGGTCGATCTTGAAGTCCACCGAGTCCGGGCCGTGCTTGTTCAAGTGGCGCACCGAGTCCTTGAGGGCCTCGGCGTTGACCACCATGGTGCGGAACTTGTACATGCCGAACCGCCGGCCGCGAAAGCCGGTGCGCAACTGCACGAAGAACACCGGGCCGGGGCTGGTGAACTTGATCAGCAAGGCCACTACCAGCAACAGCGGCGACAACAGCACCAGCAACAGCGCGGCCAGTAATGCCGAGGTCAGGCGCTTGGTGCGCGACAGGGTCCAGGGGCGTCCACCTTGGCGGCCGCTGAGCCAGCCATGGTGTTGCAGGTCGATGGCGGCCTGGACCTTGCGCCGGAACGGATCGTTGCGCCGGTCTATGGGCGAGGGGGCGGCGCTGGCGGGCGACGAGACAGGTCTTTCCATATCCACCGGGAATACTTCCATTGCAAAGGTTCGGAAAAAGCGTGGGAATCGCTGTTCAGTTGCTGCTGCGGTAGTAGCCCAGGTACCACTGGACGAAGCTTCGCAGGCCATCCTCCAGGGGAACCTGGGGGCCGAAGCCGGTGAGGTTCTCCAGGGCGCTGACGTCCGCGTAGGTGTTGAGCACGTCGCCTGGTTGCAGGGGCAGGTATTCCACCTGGGCCGTGCGGCCGAGCAGTTTCTCCAGGGTCGCCACGTATTCCTTGAGCTGTACCGGGCGCTGGC
Organism: Pseudomonas sp. B6(2017); assembly: GCF_002112765.1. Taxonomy (NCBI): domain Bacteria; kingdom Pseudomonadati; phylum Pseudomonadota; class Gammaproteobacteria; order Pseudomonadales; family Pseudomonadaceae; genus Pseudomonas; species Pseudomonas sp. B6(2017). Next base: position 186,113 of record NZ_NEIQ01000011.1, read on the forward strand.
CGCCGATATTGAACAGGCGCCAGGGCGCCATGCTGGTGGACGGGTCCGGCTGCTCGCGGTCCCATAGCGGGTCGCGTGCCGGTGGCTTGCCCAGCAGGCGTACAAGGGACTCGACGATGTCGTCGATATAGGTGAAGTCGCGCTGGTGCATGCCGTAGTTGAACAGCTTCAGCGGGCGCCCCTGGCTGATGGCGTCGGCGAACAGGATCGGCGACATGTCCGGCCGGCCCCAGGGGCCATAGACGGTGAAGAAGCGCAGGCCGGTGGCCGGTACGCCGAACAGGTGGGCGTAGCTGTGGGCCATCAGCTCATTGGCTTTTTTGCTGGCCGCGTACAGCGACAGTGGATGATCGACGTTGTCGCTGACCTTGTAGGGCGTCTGCTGGTTGGCGCCGTACACCGAGCTGGACGAGGCGTAGATCAGGTGCTGCACCGGATAGCGCCGGCACATTTCCAGCAGGTTGAGGAAGCCGCCGAGGTTGCTGTCCAGGTAGGCCTTGGGATTTTCCAGGGAGTAACGCACCCCGGCCTGGGCGGCGAGGTTGATCACCACCTGCGGACGGACCTCGGCGAATAGCCGGTCCAGGCCCGAGCTGTCGGCCAGGTCCAGGCGTTGCAGGGGAAAGTGCCCCACCTGGCGTTCCACCCAGCGCACTCGATCGTGCTTGAGCTGGGGGTCGTAGTAGTCGTTGAAATTATCCAGCCCGGTGACCTGGTGCCCATCCTTGAGCAAACGCAGTGCGGTATGGGCGCCGATGAATCCGGCGGCCCCGGTGATCAGGATATTCATGCGCAAAGTGCCCCCGGTACGCGATAGGGCAGGCCGATGCTCAGGTAATGCAGCCCGGCATCCGCTGCCTGTTGCGGGTTGTAGAGGTTGCGCCCATCGACGATCAGGCGGTCCTTGAGGGTCTCGCGCAGCAGTTTGAAGTCCACCACGCGAAAGGCTTTCCACTCGGTACAGATCACCAGCGCATCGGCACCCTGCAGGGTGTCGTCGCGGGTCGCGCACAGCTGCAGGTCATCGCGATAGCCGTACAGGCGCCGGCATTCGGTCATGGCCTCGGGGTCGAAGGCATGGACCTTGGCCCCGGCCTGCCACAGCGCTTCCATCAGGTAGCGGCTGGTGGCTTCGCGCATGTCATCGGTATTGGGCTTGAACGCCAGGCCCCACAAGGCGATGACCTTGCCCTGCAGGTTGTCCCCCAGGTGCGCCTTGAGCTTGCGGAACAGCACATGGCGTTGCTCTTCGTTGACGTCGCGCACGGTCTTGAGCATGTGCGGTTCCAGGCCGTGGCTCTGGGCCGTGTGGATCAAGGCGCGCAGGTCCTTGGGAAAGCACGAGCCGCCAAAACCGGCGCCGGGGTAGATGAAGTGGTAGCCAATGCGTGGATCGGCGCCGATGCCCTTGCGCACGGCGTTGATGTCGACCCCGAGACGCTCGGCCAGGTTGGCCATCTCGTTCATGAAGCTGATGCGGGTGGCGAGCATCGCGTTGGCCGCGTACTTGACCAGCTCGGCACTGCGGTTATCCATGAACATCAGGCGATCGTGGTTGTGGTTGAACGGGGCGTACAGCTCGCTCAACTGGTGGCGCGGCAGCTCGTGGGCGCAACCGATGATGATCCGGTCCGGGCGCATGCAATCGGCTACCGCCGAGCCTTCCTTGAGGAACTCCGGGTTGGACACCACATGCACCTGCAAGTGGGACTTGCCCAGGTCCGCCAGTTGCTCGGCGACGGTTTCGACCACCAGGTCGGCGGTGCCCACCGGGACCGTGGACTTGACCACCAGGGTCTTGTCGCTGGACATCAGGCTGGCAATTTCCCGTGCTACCGCCAGGACGTGGTCCAGGTCGGCGGAGCCGTCTTCGTTGGAGGGGGTGCCGACCGCGATGAAGATCACTTGCCCATGGCTCACGGCATCGCCGGGACGGGTGGTGAAATGCAGTCGGCCAGCCTTCTGATTCTCTTCGATCAGGGTCGCGAGGCCCGGCTCGTGAATCGGAGGAATGGAACGTTGCAGTTGGGCGATCTTGTGGCTGTCTATATCGACACAGACCACGTTATGCCCGACATCGGCCAGGGCGACGGCTTGTACCAGACCGACGTAGCCAGTACCAAAAACGCTGACTTCCAAGGGAACGACCTCGTCCATGATGAGTGTGTGGCGAGGGGATGCCCCACCTTCTGAAAAAAGCGTATGGCACATAGCCTTCATCGCGCGCTTTTTTTGACACTAGCATATGGCAAAGACGTTTAATTGACGTTTTTTGGCGTTGCATAAATGACGCAGTGGTTTTACTAGAATTTAAATATTAAAAAAATCCTTTTAAAACAATAAGATAAATACATTAATTATGGTCATAATGAAAAACGTCAAATACTTGTTATTTCTTACAAAAATGCCAAAAAACCCGACGAACGGTAGTTTTTTACCGAACAAAAATGATGCTTTTTTGCCGTCAGCTGCTACCGCTAGCTTGTCGAGGAGTGTTTTTTGAGCGTATGGACAGCTTTTCTTGGCTCGGCTTTCGCCTGGTAGAAAATGTCGGAAATGATCAGGTTTTGCTGAAAGCGCATGATCCTGAAGCGGCGCCACGGGGGCTGGAAAATAGTCGGAGACAGACTGGGGAGTCAGACTAAAGTCGGGTAGGGGGCTGGCGGGCGATCTGCCATCATTGCCGGTCTTCATTGATTCAATCAATTCAGTCGGCGCTACTTAATTCGCCGAGTGGATTTCCCCTGGGTCTTTCTTTACCTCGCGTCACTGATTTTCTGCTGGAGCCTGTTCATGCGTCCCCCTTTCCCTCTACTCAATCCGTGCCCGCTCCTGGGCCTCGGAGCCGCCGTCCTGTGCTCGGGTTTTACCCTGCAGGCGCAAGCCGCCGGTTTTCTCGAGGACAGTAGCGCCAAGCTCGAGTCGCGCACGGTCTACTTCAACCGGGACTTCCGTGATGGCCACACCAAGACGGCGCAGGGCGCATCCAAGCGCGAGGAGTCGGCCCAGGGCTTCATTTTCAACCTGCAATCGGGCTACACCGAAGGCACCGTGGGCTTTGGCCTCGATGCCCTGGGCATGCTGGGGATCAAGCTCGACTCCAGCCCGGATCGCAGCAATAGCGGCCTGCTGCCCTCCAGTGGGCATGATCCACGAGGCTCGGCCGACCAGTACGCCAAGCTTGGCCTGACCGCCAAGGTGCGCATGTCCCAGACCGTGTTCAAATACGGCGCGCAATTGCCGGACCTGCCGCTGCTCAAGTACAACGACGGGCGCCTGCTGCCCACCATGTTCAATGGCGCGGTATTGACCTCCAAGGAGGTCAAGGACCTGACCTTCACCGCAGCCCGCCTGAATCGCTACACCGCCCGGGATTCCACCGATTCCCAGGACATTCGCGTGCATTGCAAGAACAAGCGCTATGCCTGCAACACCACGGCGGATCACTTCGACACCTACGGCCTGGACTACAAGTTCAGCGACCGCCTCAGCGGCCAGTACCATTACGCCGAACTCGAGGATATTTATCGCCAGCACTTCATCGGCCTGGTGGCCAACCAGCCCCTGGGGCCCGGGGTGCTCAAGGGTGACTTGCGCCTGATCAAGAGTGATGACAGCGGCAGCGCCCGTGCCGGCAGCATCGATCACCGGGCCCTGAGCACCATGCTCAGCTACGGCCTGGGCGGGCATGTGTTCAGTGCGGGTTGGCAGCGCATGTATGGCGATAACTCGATGCCGTACCTGGATGGCAGCAACCCGTACCTGGTGAACTACGTCCAGGTCAACGACTTCGCCGCGATCCAGGAACGCTCCTGGCAATTGCGCTACGACTACGACTTCAAGGCGGTGGGCATCAATGGCCTGAGCTTCCTGACTCGCTATGTCAGCGGCGACAACATCAAGGTCCCGGGCAGCCTGCGTGAAGGTCGTGAATGGGAACGCGACAGCGAGCTCAAGTATGTGGTGCAAAGCGGCACGTTCAAGGACGTCAGCCTGCGCCTGCGCAACGCCACCTATCGCAGCAACTACCAGAAGATCGCCCGCGACATGGATGAAACCCGCCTGATCGTCAGCTACAACTTCTCGATCTTCTGATCCCCTGCCGCAGGCTCCGGGAGCCCGCGGCTTGTAGCCGCTGTCGAGCCCGTGGCGAGGCTGCGCGAAGGCCCGCAGAGTCTTGCCTCGATCTACTGCGGGCAGGAGCAGCATCTGCCACGCAGCCCGTGGCAGCAGCTACAGGGAGCGGTTCAGGTCAACTGGTGGCGGTACGGCAGGTCCGGCCCGGTACGGGTGCAGGTCAGGGCCGCGGCGTTGACGGCGAAGCGCAGCAGGGCGTCGATCTGCTCGCGCTCCAGCTGCTCAAGACCCAGGGGCGAGTCCAGTCCTTGCTCGGTCAGCCAGGTGATCAACGCTGCCTGGAAGGTATCGCCGGCGCCCACGGTGTCGGCCACCTGCACTTTGGGCGTCGCGACCGACCAGTGGCCATGCCGCTGGCTGAAGACCGTCGCGCCCTGGCTGCCACGGGTCAGGAACACCAGCTTGGCGCTGCCTTGCAGCCAACCGCGGATCAGCACTTCGGGTGCCTGCCCGGGGTACAGCTGCTCGAGGTCTTCGTCGCTGACCTTGATCAGGTCGGCCTGGCCGGCCAGTTCATCGATGCGCTGGCGCCATAGCTGGATGTCCGGTTGCGGACCGAGCCGCACATTGGGGTCGAGGCTGACCAGGCGCCGGCCCCGCTCGCGCCTTGCCAGTGCCAACAAGGTGTCGGCAATCGGCTGTACCACCAGGGAATAGGAGCCGATGTGCAGCCCGCGCACCTGTTCGCCCAGTTCAGGCAGATGCTCGACCAGGAGCTGGCGATCGGCACATCCTTCGCCGCGAAAGCTGTAGTGGGGAGAGCCGTCGGCGCCCACGGCCACCATGGCCAGGGTGCTGGGGGCGTCGAATTCCTGCAGGTAGCCAGTGTCCACGCCTTCGTTGTCCAGCACCTGTCGCAGGCGTTGGCCCAGGTAGTCCCGGGATAGCCCCGCCAGCAACGCCACATCGACGCCCAGGCGGCGCAGGCCCACCGCCACGTTGAATGGCGAGCCACCGGCGATCGCCTGGAAGGCTACCTTGTTGGCCGGGGCTCCGGCTTCGTCCGCGCTGAAGAAGTCGAACAGCGCTTCACCACACACCAGATACATAGTCATTCACTCTGCAAGGGGTTGCCAGTTGCTGTCCATGGACTTGCGCAGCGGTTGGCGGGCCGCCCGGGCGCCAGGCGCCGGGTGGTGCATGATAGGGCGAGCGTCGTGGGGTTTTCGATCCCTCTTTGCCTGTGGATCAGCTATCGGCAGCCAGCACGAGCTTATAGCCCAAGGTCCACTGGCTTTTTGCGCTTCACTGCCTAAGATGGCCGTCCTGGTCCCTTGCGTTGGAAATCTCTGTTCACGATGTCGGAAAAAGACACCATCTCCCTGCAACTGGTGCGTGAAGCGCTGTTGCAAAGTTGCGCTCCGGGCGCCGCCACCGATGAAGTACTGCACAAGGTCGGCATCGATCCGGCCGGCTTGCAGCAGGGCACCGGTCGGGTGCCGGCCAGCGCCTATGCGCGGCTCTGGCGCTTGCTGGCCAGGAGGCTGGACGATGAATTCTTCGGCATGGACCCGCGCAAGCTCAAGTCCGGCAGCCTGGCATTCCTCTGTCGTTCGGCCATGGCCCAGCCGACCCTGGCCCAGGGCCTGGATTCGGTGCTGGGATTCCTGTCGCTGATGCTCGAGCACCTGCCGGCGCAACTGGTGCGCCAGCAGAGCCTGGCGGAGATCGTGTTGCTGGAGGAGGTGTCTTCGCGCCGGGCCTTCACCTATTTCACTTACTGGATGATCGTCCATGGGGTGGCTTGCTGGCTGGCCGGACGGCGAATCCCCATCCTGGCCATCGAGCTGCGCTGCCCACAGCCGGAGTTTTGCGACGACTATCGGGTGATGTTCTCCGATAACCTGCGCTTCGACCGGCCGCGCACGCGGATGATCATCGCCGCCGATTGCCTGGACCTGCCGATCAAGCGCAGCGATGAGGAGCTCAAGCGCTTCCTCGGCCATGCCCCGGCCAATATCCTGGTCAAGTACCGCGATCCGCAGAGCCTGGCCAGTCGTATCAAGCAACAGCTGCGGCAGTTGCCGGGGGAGCAGTGGCCGGAAGCCGAGAGCCTGGCCCAGAGCCTGTGCATTTCCGCCTCGACCCTGCGCCGGCGCCTGGCCGAGGAGGGGCAGAGCTACCAGGCCCTCAAGGATGGGGTGCGCAAGGAGCTGGCCATCATCTGGCTGGCCGAGCCGCAGATCAGCTTCGCCGAGATCGCCGAGCGCCTGGGATTTGCCGATACCAGTTCGTTCTACAAGGCGTTTCGCAAGTGGTCCGGCTCCAATCCCGGGCACTATCGCAGCCTGATCCTCAACGTGCCGGCCTGACCCTTGGCCAAACCGGTCACGCAACTTGACAGCTTTGACCATTGTCCGGCCAGGGTCCTGGCGCCAGTATTTCGTTGATTCTGATGAGGTTCCCCCCATCAGGCCGTTGAAAAACTGCCTGCTATAAGAACAACGAGGGCTTCTGGCAATGCGCGATTACCTGTCCGCCACCGCAAACTTCAACTACCAGCACACCGTCGATGCCACCCTGGCCGGATCGCTGCAGGCGCTCAATGCCTGCGTCGAGTGTTGTGACCGGCATGCGTTGCCCGGTCGCATCGCGTTGTTCTGGGAGGGCAAGGACGGCAGCAGCGCCAGCTACACCTTCACCGATCTACAAGACAAGGCCGGGCGCCTGGCCAACTTCCTCCTGGCCCAGGGCGTAGGCAGGGGCGACAAGGTCGCAGGCCTTTTGCCGCGCAATGTCGAGCTGTTGATCACGGTCCTGGCCACCTGGCGCATTGGCGCGGTGTACCAACCGCTGTTCACCGCCTTCGGACCCAAGGCCATCGAGCATCGGCTCAGCAGCTCCGAAGCCAAGGTGGTGGTGACTGACGCGGTCAACCGTCCCAAGCTCGCCGAGCTCGCCAACTGCCCGACCGTGGTCACCGTGGCTGGCGCCAAGGGGCAGGGCATCGTGCGTGGCGACTTCAGTTTCTGGGCCGAGCTGGAGCGATATCCGGCCCGTTGCGAACCGGTGCTGCTCACTGGCGAAGACCCCTTCCTGCTGATGTTCACCTCGGGCACCACCGGGCCGTCCAAGGCGCTGCAAGTGCCGCTCAAGGCCATGGTCGCGTTCCAGAGCTATACCCGCGATGCGGTGGACCTGCGACCTGAAGATGCGTTCTGGAACGTCGCCGACCCGGGCTGGGCCTATGGCATCTATTTCGGCATCACCGGTCCGCTGGGCCTGGGTCATCCGATTACCTTCTACGACGGCCCCTTCACCCTCGAAAGTACCTGCCGGGTGATCAACAAGTACGGCATCACCAACCTCACCGGATCCCCCACTGCCTACCGGCTGCTGATCGCCGGTGGTGATCAGTTCGCCCGTTCGATCAAGGGGCGCTTGCGCATTGTCAGCAGTGCCGGCGAGCCGCTGAACCCGGAAGTGATCCGCTGGTTCGCCGAGCACCTTGAGGTGGTGATCCACGACCACTACGGCCAGACCGAACTGGGCATGGTGCTGTGCAACCACCACGCCCTGGAGCATCCGGTGCATGTCGGCGCCGCCGGTTTCGCCTCGCCGGGCCATCGCATCGTGGTACTGGACGAAGAGTACCGCGAGCTGGGGATCGGCCAGCCGGGGATCCTCGCCATTGACCGCCGGCAGTCGCCGATGTGCTGGTTCGCCGGTTACTCCGGGGCACCGACCAGGGCCTTCGTCGGCGATTACTACCTGAGCGGCGATACCGTCGAGCTGAACCCGAACGGCAGCATCAGCTTCGTCGGGCGCAGCGACGATGTCATTACCACCTCCGGTTACCGAGTCGGCCCGTTCGATGTGGAAAGCGCCCTGGTGGAGCATCCGGCGTTGGTCGAGGCGGCAGTGGTGGGCAAGCCCGATCCTGAGCGCACCGAGGTGATCAAGGCTTTTGTGGTGCTGGGTGAACGTTACCGCGCCACCCCGGAATTGGCCGAGGAGCTGCGCCAGCATGTGCGCAAGCGCCTGGCGGCCCATTCCTATCCGAGGGAAATCGAGTTCGTCAGCGAATTGCCCAAGACCCCCAGCGGCAAATTGCAGCGCTTTATCTTGCGCAACCAGGAAATCGCCAAGGCTCAAGAGGCCGCGGCGGCAACAGTCAACGCGTGAACAGGATTTGAACGATGCAGATTCAGAACAAGGTTTTTCTCGTCAGTGGTGGTGCCTCGGGCCTCGGTGCGGCCAGCGCTGAAATGCTCGTGGCCGCCGGCGCCAGGGTGATGCTGGTGGACCTCAATGCCGAGGCCGTGGCGGCCAAGGCGCAGCAGTTGGGATGCCAGAGCGTGGTCGCCGACATCAGTCAGGAAGCAGCAGCCGAAGCGGCGGTCCAGGCGACGGTCCAGGCCTTCGGCGGGCTCCATGGCCTGGTCAGCTGTGCCGGCATCGTGCGGGGCGAGAAGATCCTCGGCAAGAACGGTCCCCATGCCCTGGCGAGCTTCGCCCAGGTGATCAACGTCAACCTGATCGGCAGTTTCAACCTGATGCGCCTGGCGGCCGCGGCCATCGCCGAAGGCCAGGCCGATGCCGAAGGCGAGCGCGGGGTGATCATCAATACCGCTTCCGTCGCTGCCTTCGACGGGCAGATCGGCCAAGCAGCCTACGCCGCTTCCAAGGGCGCCGTGGCCAGCCTGACCCTGCCGGCGGCCCGCGAGCTGGCGCGCTTCGGTATCCGGGTGATGACCATTGCCCCGGGGATTTTCGAAACACCGATGATGGCCGGCATGAGCGACGAGGTCCGGGCCTCCCTGGCCGCAGGCGTGCCATTCCCACCGCGCCTGGGCAAACCTGCCGAGTACGCCGCGCTGGTACGGCATATCATTGAAAACAGCATGCTCAACGGCGAGGTGATCCGTCTCGACGGCGCCTTGCGCATGGCCGCCAAGTAAGGAGGATTCATCATGTCGATTGCCCAAGATCCGATTGTCATCGTCAGCGCCGTACGTACCCCCATGGGGGGCTTCCAGGGCGAATTGAAAGGCCTCAGCGCGCCACAGCTGGGTGCCGAGGCCATCCGCGCCGCCGTGCAGCGGGCCGGGGTCGCCGCCGACAGCGTGGAAGAAGTGCTGTTCGGTTGCGTGCTGTCCGCCGGCCTTGGCCAGGCTCCGGCACGCCAGGCGGCCCTGGGGGCCGGCCTGGACAAAGGCACCCGTTGTACCACCCTGAACAAGATGTGCGGCTCGGGCATGGAGGCCACCATCCTGGCCCACGACATGCTGCTGGCCGGCAGTGCCGAGGTGGTGATCGCCGGCGGCATGGAGAGCATGTCCAACGCCCCGTACCTGCTGGACCGCGCTCGGGCCGGCTACCGCATGGGCCATGGCAAGGTGCTGGACCACATGTTCCTCGATGGCCTGGAAGACGCCTACGACAAGGGCCGGCTGATGGGCACCTTCGCCGAGGACTGCGCCGAGGCCAACGGTTTTACCCGCCAGGTCCAGGACGAGTTCGCCATAGCGTCGCTGACCCGTGCCCAGCAAGCGATCAAGGATGGCCTGTTCAAGGACGAGATCGTTCCCCTGCAAGTGACCATCGGCAAGGAGTCCCGGCTGATCAGCGATGACGAGCAGCCGCCCAAGGCCAAGCTGGACAAGATCGCCAGCCTCAAGCCGGCGTTCCGCGAAGGTGGCAGCGTGACGGCCGCCAACTCCAGCTCGATTTCCGACGGCGCCGCGGCGCTGCTGCTGATGCGCCGTTCCGAAGCGCAGAAGCGCGGGCTCAAGCCACTGGCGGTGATCCATGGCCATGCGGCCTTCGCCGATACCCCGGGCCTGTTCCCGGTGGCTCCGGTCGGCGCCATCGAGCGCCTGATGAAGAAGACCGGCTGGTCCCTGGACCAAGTGGACCTGTTCGAGATCAACGAGGCTTTCGCCGTGGTCAGCCTGGTGACCATGAGCAAGCTGGAAATCCCCCATGACAAGGTCAACGTGCACGGCGGTGCCTGCGCCCTGGGCCATCCGATCGGCGCCTCCGGCGCGCGGATCCTGGTGACCCTGCTCTCGGCCCTGCGCCAGAAGGGCCTCAAGCGTGGCGTGGCCGCGATCTGCATCGGCGGTGGCGAAGCCACGGCCATGGCCATCGAATGCCTGTAACGAGGACCTGCCATGTTGCCCAATGACGAACAACAACAGATCAGCGATGCGGCCCGGCTATTCGCCCAGGAGCGTCTCAAGCCTTTTGCCGCTGACTGGGACCGCGAGCATCGCTTTCCCAGGGAAGCCATTGCCGAGATGGCCGAAATGGGCTTCTTCGGCATGCTGGTGCCAGAGCAGTGGGGCGGTTGCGACACCGGTTACCTGGCCTATGCCATGGCCCTGGAGGAAGTCGCCGCCGGCGATGGCGCCTGTTCCACCATCATGAGTGTGCACAACTCGGTGGGTTGCGTGCCGATCCTCAAGTTTGGCAATGATGACCAGAAGGAGCGCTTCCTCAAGCCCCTGGCCAGCGGCAGCATGCTCGGGGCCTTCGCCCTGACCGAACCCCAGGCCGGTTCCGATGCCAGCAGCCTGAAGACCCGGGCCCGCCGCGACGGCGACCACTATGTGCTCAATGGCTGCAAGCAGTTCATCACCTCGGGGCAGAACGCCGGAGTGGTGATCGTCTTCGCGGTCACTGATCCGGCGGCGGGCAAGCGCGGTATCAGCGCGTTCATCGTGCCCACCGACGCGCCGGGCTATAAGGTCGCGCGGATCGAGGACAAGCTCGGCCAGCACGCTTCCGACACCTGCCAGATCCTCTTCGAGGATGTGAAGGTGCCGGTGGCCAACCGCCTGGGGGCGGAGGGCGAGGGCTACAAGATCGCCCTGGCCAACCTCGAAGGCGGCCGGGTCGGTATCGCTTCGCAATCGGTGGGCATGGCCCGTGCCGCGTTCGAGGCGGCGCGCGACTACGCCCGCGAGCGCGAGACCTTCGGCCAGCCGATCATCGAGCACCAGGCCGTGGCTTTCCGCCTGGCGGACATGGCCACCCAGATCGCCGTGGCGCGGCAGATGGTGCATTACGCCGCCGCGCTGCGCGACAGCGGCAAGCCGGCCCTGGTGGAGGCCTCGATGGCCAAGCTGTTCGCCTCGGAGATGGCCGAGAAGGTCTGTTCCGCGGCCTTGCAAACCCTGGGCGGCTATGGCTATTTGAGCGACTTCCCGCTGGAGCGGATCTACCGTGATGTACGGATCTGCCAGATCTATGAAGGCACCAGCGACATTCAGCGCATGGTCATTTCGCGCAATCTCTGACTTTTAGCAGGAGCTGATTCATGAGCTACGAAACCATTCTGTTGGATATCAAGGGCCGGGTCGGCCTGATCACCCTCAACCGCCCGCAAGCCTTGAACGCGCTCAACGCGCAGATCGTCGGCGAGATCAACCAGGCCCTGGATCGCCTGGAAGCCGATCCGCAGATCGGCTGCATCGTCATCACCGGCTCGAAGAAAGCCTTCGCCGCCGGCGCCGACATCAAGGAAATGGCTGAGCTGAGCTATCCGCAGATCTATCTCGACGACCTGTTCAGCGACAGCGACCGGGTGGCCAACCGGCGCAAGCCGATCATCGCCGCGGTCAATGGCTTTGCCTTGGGTGGCGGTTGCGAACTGGCACTGATGTGCGACTTCATCCTGGCCGGCGACAACGCCAAGTTCGGCCAGCCGGAAATCAACCTCGGCGTGCTGCCGGGCATGGGCGGCACCCAGCGCCTGACCCGCGCCGTGGGCAAGGCCAAGGCGATGGAACTGTGCCTGACGGGACGTTTCATCGACGCCGTGGAAGCTGAGCGTTGCGGCATCGTCGCGCGTATCGTGCCGGCCGACGAGTTGGTGGAAGAAGCACTGAAGGTCGCCGCGCTGATCGCCGGCAAGTCGGTGCCGGTGAGCATGATGATCAAGGAAAGCGTGAACCGCGCTTTCGAGGTCAGCCTGTCCGAAGGCGTGCGCTTCGAGCGCCGGGTATTCCACGCTGCCTTCGCCACCCAGGACCAGAAGGAAGGCATGGCCGCCTTCATCGCCAAGCGCGAGCCGCAGTTCAAGGACCGCTGAGGCGGTTCGCGGCGATAAAAAAATCGCAGCTTTAGCTGCGATTTTTTTGTGTCTTCAAGAATGCTATCGCGGGCATGGTACTCCTGCAGGGGCATGGTTTCCCTGTAGGAGCGCCATGCCCGCGATACTTTTACTCGATCAGACCAGGTAGTGCTTCAACTCACGGGCGATCAGCATGCGCTGGATCTCGCTGGAGCCTTCGTAGATCTGGGTGATCCTTGCGTCGCGGTAGTAGCGTTCCACCGGGTAGTCCTCCAGGTAGCCATAGCCGCCGTGGATCTGCATGGCCGAAGAGCAGACCTTTTCGGCCATCTCCGAGGCGAACAGCTTGGCCTGGGAAGCTTCGGACAGGCAGGGCTGGCCGGCGCTGCGCAGGCGGGCGGCATGCAGGATCAGCAGGCGCGCGGCGTTGATCCGGGTGTGCATGTCCGCCAGCAGGTTGGCGATGCTCTGGTGCTCGATGATCGGCTTGCCGAACTGCACCCGGTCGCGGGCATAAGCCAGGGACGCTTCGAAGGCGGCCCGGGCGATCCCCAAGGCCTGGGCGGCGATGCCGATGCGCCCGCCTTCGAGGTTGGACAGGGCGATGGCCAGGCCCTTGCCGCGTTCGCCCAGCAGGTTGGCGGCCGGCACGCTGCATTGGTTGAGGGTCACGGCGCAGGTGTCGGAGGCGCGGATGCCCATCTTGTGCTCGGTGCGGTCGACGATGAAGCCCGGGGTGTCGGTGGGGACCAGGAATGCCGACAGGCCTTTCTTGCCCAACTCTGGATCGGTGACGGCGAAGACGATGGCCAGTTGCGCACGCTTGCCGTTGCTGACGAACTGCTTGGCGCCGTTGATCACCCATTGGCCGTCGCGCAGTTCGGCGCGGGTCTTGAGGTTGTGGGCCTCGGAGCCGGCCTGGGGTTCGGTCAGGCAGAAGCAGCCAATGGCCTCGCCACTGGCCAGGCGTGGCAGCCAGGCCTGCTTCTGCTCTTGGCTGCCGTAGTTGAGGATCGGCCCGCAACCCACCGAGTTGTGGATGCTCATCAGGGCGCCGGTGGCGCCGTCGCCAGCGGCGATCTCTTCCACGGCCAGGGCATAGGCCACGTAGTCCAGGTAGCTGCCGCCCCATTGTTCGGGGACTACCATGCCCAGCAGGCCCAGTTCACCCATCTTGCGGACCAGGGCGTCGTCGATCCAGCCGGCCTTTTCCCAGGCCTGGGCATGGGGCGCGATTTCGCCGCGGGCGAAATCCCGGGCCATGTCGCGGATCATCACTTGTTCTTCGGTCAATTCGATGTCGTGCATGAGTTCAGCTCCCGCTGCCGTCGAAACCGCTGAAGAAGCTCGCTACCCGGTCGGCCTCGAGGGCTGCCAGGGTTGGCGGATTCCAGTGCGGGGTCTTGTCTTTGTCGATGATCAGGGCACGCACGCCCTCCATCAGGTCGCCACGCTCGAACCACTGGCGGTCCAGGTGCAGCTCCAGCGCGAAGCATTGTTCCAGGGCCAGGTGCCGGCCCTGGCGCAGCATCTTGAGGGTCACGGCCATGGCCAGTGGCGAACGGGTCTCGAGCAGGTCGGCGGTGGCCAGTGCCCATTCGTGGCTATCGGCCACGCTCACGCTGCGCAGTTGCTCGACGATGGCTGGCATGTCGGGCAGGGCGAAGAAATGGTCGATGGCCGGGCGCAGGCTGGCCAATGGCGCGTCGGGCAGGGCCTGGACGCCGAGCTTGGCCAGCAGCCCCTGCAGGTCCTTGAGCGGCGAATGGCTCCACTGCAGGCGGTCCAGGCGCTGGTCGAGCAGGGCCAGCTTGTCGCTTTCCAGGTGCCAGTCGGCCAGGCCGCAATACAGGGCGTCGGCAGCGCGGATCTGCACGCCGCTGACCCCCAGGTAGGTGCCCAGCTCGCCGGGGATGCGTGAGAGGAAATAACTGCCGCCGACGTCCGGGAAATAACCGATGGCCACTTCCGGCATCGCCAGGCGGCTGCGTTCGGTCACCACCCGCAGATCCGCACCTTGCACCAGGCCCATGCCGCCGCCGAGGACGAAACCGTCCATCAGCGCCAGCACCGGCTTGCGGTAATGATGGATCGCCAGGTCCAGGGCGTACTCCTCGACGAAGAACTCTTCGTGCAGGGTGCCGCCGCTCTTGTAGCTGTCGTACAGCGAGCGGATATCGCCGCCGGCGCAAAAGGCTTTTTCACCGGCGCCGCGCAGCACCACTGCATGGATTTCCGGAGCCTGGGCCCAGGCATCCAGTTGCCGTTGCAAGGTACGCACCATGGACAGGGTGATGGCGTTGAGACCGGCGGGGCGATTGAGGGTCAGGTGGCCGATGTGGTTGCGCACCTCGACCAGCACCTCGTCCTGAGGCGCATCGAGTTCCCGGGCCGTGTGGGATGAAACCTGAGCAGTCATCACTAACTCCCTGCTTTTATTGTCTTTATATGAGGCTCGCGGACGAGCATCGGCGGATCGTATCAGTGCAAATTTGCCTTGTACAACCCGGAAAGCTGCAGGTTGGCTGTGCATTTTTGCATGGTCGGACCAGCCTCGAGAACACGTGGTGGAGGCCCCTGCAGCGGGGCCTGCAGCCTTGGCCCGAGCACTGGGGACAGCGTGTCGAGGCTCGCCGCTCGCGGCGGAAAAAACCATGGATGCTCTTGATGTGGGCGCGGTTTCCAGTGTGCGCCGTCACTATGCTGGTGCGCCATCACTGTCGTGCCTGTTCCATCCCGACCCTGCTGGAGGCCCTTGTCATGATCGTTCGTCCCGCATCCCTGGCCGACCTGCCGGCTCTCTTGCTCCTGGCCCGCCGATGCCGGGCGCCTCGGCCAGCGCCTGGAGTGGGCGCACAGGACCTTCGCCGGGCAGGCCGAACGGGCCGACGCCGATTACCTGTTCGTGCTCGAGGACTCCTTGGGCCAGGTGGTGGGCATCTGCGTCCTGGCGGGGGCAGTGGGCATGCGCGAACCCTGGTACAACTACCGCCTCGGCAGGAACTACAGCGGCCGGCGCTTGACCTCGACCAGCGCGGCGCCGATGTATTCGCCGACCATGGCGATGCCTACCAGGGCCATGTCCATGGCGCCGAGGATCAGATGATCGATGCTGAAATCGTCGGCGAACCACTGGTGCAACAGATAGGAACAGGTCAGCAGCAGGGTGGCCAGGCTGAGCACGCTGAACCAGCGCAGGGGCTTGTGGGAAAAGGCCAGGACTCCCTCCATCGCCAGGTCCACTTCATCAGCTTGTAGTAGAGCTGGGCGCTCAGGCGCTTGCCGGCGGACATTGCCGATTCCTTGCCGAAGCTGCGGCTCAAGTTCAAGCAACGCACCCAGGGGGCGCGCGGCAGAACTGTTCCAGCAGTTCGTAACTTCCGTCATGGCTGCCGTCGTGGACATACAGGACTTCATAGACCACCGGCAGGGCGCTCAGTACCAACATCAAGCGATGGTGGAATTCCGGTAATACATGGGCTTCGTTGTAACAGCAGGCAATGACGCTGATGAGGTGCTGATGGTCTACTTGCACATGGCTAGGCAGTTTCATTTTTAAACGTCCAGGTCCGGTTGATCCAGTAGCTGCCCAAGGTCGGGCAGAAAGTAATCAGTAATTGCGTCGATAACGGCGAGTCCCGTGCCAGGGCCAGCAGGCACAGCATCAGCAAGGCATTGCCGAGGTTGTAGGCCGCGGCCGTCACGCAGAAGCGCAAGGCCTGGTCGCTGCGAGCCCGGTAGTCGCCCCGGGGAAAGGTCCAGCGCTAGTTGCCCTGGTAGCTGAGCCAGGTTCCCAGGCCGGCGCCCAGCAAACTGGCCAACAGCGCCGGCAGGCGGGCCGCTACAATGGCGCTCGACTTTGATGCTCTCGAGGCAGTATGGATATCGACCTGGCCCGCACCTTCCTGGAAATCGTTCGCAGCGGCAGCCTGATCGCCGCTGCCGAGCGCCTGCACCTGACCCAGACCGCCATCAGTGCCCGAGTACAGAACCTGGAGGGGCAGCTCAACTGCAAGCTGCTGGTGCGCAACCGGGCCGGGGCCCGGCCCACGGCCGATGGCGAAGCCTTCATCGCCTACGCCAACCAACTGGTGCAGACCTGGGAAGCGGCCCAGCGCGACCTGCCGCTCCTGGCGGGTTATCGCAATGTGCTGCATGTCGGCGGCGAATTGAGCCTGTGCAATCCGTTGATGCTGCACTGGGTCCGGCGCCTGCGCCAGGCTTTGCCCAACCATGCGGTGCGGACCCAGATCGGCGATGGCGCGAGCTTGCAGCGTCAATTGGAGTTGGGCGTGCTGGATGCGGCGCTGGTGTTCCAGCCGCTGTACTCGCCAGGCTTGCAGGTTGAGCAACTGCTGGAGGAAAAACTGATCCTGGTGCGCCTGGCCGGACGCCCGGAGCCCTATGTGTATATCGACTGGGGCGAGGATTTCCGGCGCCAGCACGACGCCGCGCTGCCTGAACAGGCCAAGGCCGCAGTGGGTTTCAACCTTGGGCCCTTGGCGCTGCAGTTCATCCTCGATTCCGGCGGCAGTGGCTACTTCCGTACCCGGGTGGTCCAGAGCTACCTGGACAGCGGCGTGCTGGAGCGAGTGGAGAAGGCCCCGGAGTTCAGTTTCCCCACCTACCTGCTATATGCCCGGGAGCGTGATTCGGCTTCCTTGCAGCAAGCCTTCGAGGTCTTGCGCGAAGTGATCGGACAGGACACCGACTGGTCCCAGCGCTGGTCGCCGATCATCTGACGGGCGTTTCGGCCTGGGCCAGCGGCAAACGCCGCCTCAGGGGCGTGGCTCGGGAGCCGAGGCCAGCACCTGGCCGATGCTGCGACGCCGGGCATGGGCCTCGCTGGCGTGAACCAGCTGCTCGAGATCCTCGGGCGTGACGTCGAAGAACTCTTCCATTTCCTCCAGGGCCAGCTTCAGGTCGGCGGCGGTGATCGCCAGGCTGTCGGCGGCAGAGGATGGAACCAGGACGGCCGGCGGCTCGCTCGGCCCCTTGGGGTAGCGGGTGCGGGTCAGGTTGTTATAGGCCAGGGCGCTGGCCAGCAGGCTGGCGGCGGCCAGCATCACCGGCCCCAGCTCCAGCCAGCCCAGGGCGATGCTGTCCGGATCGGCCAGCACCAGGGTCAGGGCCACCGCACCAGCGGGCGGATGCAAGCAACGTAGCCAGCACATCAGCACCACTGCCATGCCCGCAGCCAGGCAGGCGCTGCCCAGGCTACGCCCCAGAAGCTGGGCCACCAATAGCGCCATTACCGCGGCGCACAGGTAGCCGCCAAGGATCGACCAGGGTTGCGCCAGGGCCCCGGAGGACACTGCAAACAGCAGCACCGCCGAGGCGCCGAGGGGGCCGATCAGGTGCACGGCCACGGGCATGCCGAACACCTGGGCGCAGAACCAGACACTGAACAGGGTCCCCAGGGCCATGCCGATGGCGGCGCGGCTCCATTCCAGGGGGCGGGTATTGATGGCGGCGGGTTTCCAGCGGGCGAACATCGACAAAAACGATCCATTTCCAGACGGCGGGCAAAAAGAAGGGCTTGTCTGGATCACCAGAAAGCCCTTGAACGTTCCAACATTTGGGGGAGGAACGGGCGCAGTTTGCCGCTGAATGCCCTGGCTGGCAAATTCATAATAATGCTGCTTAAGTGCAGTTTTTTTGCACTTAAATCCCGCCCCCGCCAAGCGGCTGAAGTTGTCTGGTAGCGCATCGACGAGCTCAAGATGAATCGGTTCAGGGCTGCATCCGGCTTCACGGCAATGGGATTCTGCTGGCAGGTCATGGTGTATCGCCGGCAACTTATGACATCCCTGCCAGTCGACGAATATCGCCCCCTGATGGAGTTGCACAAACGTTATAGCAACTCTTTCAACTACTGAATTAAAAGCGGCGATGTTCTTCGCCTGCGCAATTCGAACTCCCTTCGAACCGGTCGCGATCACGTTATATCGATATTTAATAGCGCTAGTTGCGCAGGCAAATGTTTCATTGTAAGAATTGCCGGGTCATATGGATCGACGCTTCGAGGGCCGGGTAGTACTCAGGCTGGCTACTTTGACTTTCTGCAAGCTATCAGGACGATAACCCATGAATGACGATGCACTTCTGGATGAAGTAAAAAGCTGGTTTATCAATTGTTTAGGTTGTGCGGCCGGAAGACGAGAGTTCAGCAAGAATCGCTACATGCTGGCTATCGCGCGCACTACGCAGGATGCCCGGGACATCTTCGATGATTACGTCCGGGCCCTGGAGGCCCGCGAGACGGTGGCCTGCCTGATCATCTGCCCGACCACCAGCCAAGAGCAGAAGTCCTACAGCGTGGCCCAGGAGGTACGGCGCCTGTCGGCGCTGTTCAGTCCCCTTGGCGAGTTCTCCGCCGAGGAGCTGGCGACAGGCAAGGCGCTGAACAAGAAGCTCTACCTGACCTGTCCGGTTACCAACGCCAAGATATTGTTCGAGGACTTCGATGCGGTGGCGTTCTGTCCGCAGTCGGATGATATCGACGATGAACTTTACGACCCGTTGATGGCGGCGCCCATTCCCGCCGTCAACTTCAACTCGGATGTATATGCCTT
This sequence comes from Pseudomonas sp. B6(2017), assembly GCF_002112765.1. Taxonomy (NCBI): domain Bacteria; kingdom Pseudomonadati; phylum Pseudomonadota; class Gammaproteobacteria; order Pseudomonadales; family Pseudomonadaceae; genus Pseudomonas; species Pseudomonas sp. B6(2017). The sequence goes on from NZ_NEIQ01000011.1 coordinate 204,845, forward strand.
CTCGATGTTCTGTCGCGACATGAGTTTGCAGAAGTTTCAGCGAGAAGTCTTCGAGTTGTCGGCGACGCAACGCGGCGAACTCTACAAGATGGTGCTGCATGGCTGGCAGAGCATTGCACAAAGGACCCTGGACAATTACATCAAGATGACCGATGTGAGCAAATGCCCGGTCTACCTGCATGACGACAACCAGTACTGGTTCGCCAACCATCAGGACCCGGCCTTTGCCGAATCCGTGAAGGAGCTGTATCGGCATGACATGCCGTTGATCTATGTCCCGAAGATCTTCTGCGAGTGGGAACAGTACTTCAGCGTCGGCCGTATCCCGGACTTCAGCGAAACTGCCACGGCTGGCAGCCAACACCTGGAAGAGCCTGTATCCAGCATTGAGGTGGTGTGATGAGTCAGGACGCTAGTTTCTCCGCAAAGTTGGTTTTCATCGGTTTTGGCTCCATCGCCAGGGCCACCCTTGGGTTGTTCATGAAAACCCGTCAGTTCGACCTGGCGCAGGTGGTGGTGATCGCCCCGGATCTCAAGCAGCACCAGCCGTTCGTTGCGCTGGGAGTCGACTTCATCGATCTGGCCCTGACCCCGGACAATCTCCACAGCGTGTTGCGCGATGTAGTGGCGCCGGGAGACTTCATCGTCAACCTGTCGGTCAATGTCAGCAGCGCCGAGCTGATTCGGCTCGCCCACGAACAAGGCGCGCTGTACCTGGATACTTGCATCGAGCCCTGGGAGGGCCTCTACGACTCCCCGAGCCTGACCACCTCGCAGCGCTCCAACTACGCCCTGCGTGATCAGTTGCTGGCCCTGGCAGAGGAACTCGGCCCGGGCCCCACTGCGGTGCTCACCCATGGCGCCAACCCCGGGCTGGTCTCGCACTTCGTCAAGGCGGCGCTGCTGGAGCTGGCCGGGAAACTGGCGGTCGCGGTGCCCAGGGGCGACGGCGAGCCGGCCTGGAACGAATTGGCGATGGCGTTGAACGTCAAGGTGATCCACATCGCCGAGCGCGATACCCAGCGCTCCACGCAAATCAAGTCCGACGGCGAGTTCGTCAATACCTGGTCGGTCGATGGCTTCATCAGCGAGGCCGGCCAACCGGCGGAGCTGGGCTGGGGTTCCCACGAAAGGACCTGGCCGCCGTTCGCCCGGCATCACCAGTTCGGGTCGAACAATGCGATCTACCTCGAACGCCCGGGGGCTTCGGTTCCCGTCAAGACCTGGACGCCCAACGGCGGCCCTTGCACTGGCCTGCTGATCACCCATAACGAAGCCATCTCGATTCCCGACTTCCTGGCGGTCAAGGACAACGACTTGCTGCTCTACCGTCCCACCGTGCACTACGCCTACCACCCTTGCGACGATGCCTTGCTATCGGTGCATGAGTACATCGGTCGCGGCTGGCGGGCCCAGGACAGCAAGCGGATCATGGCCGACGAAATCGCCTCTGGCGGGGTCGATGCCCTTGGGGTGTTGCTCATGGGGCACGGGCTGAACGCCTATTGGTATGGGTCGATCCTGAGCATCGACCAGGCCCGGCAGATCGCCCCCTTCAATACCGCCACCAGCCTGCAGGTCGCGGCGGGAGTGTATTCGGGCATCATCTGGGCGATCGAGAACCCAGCGCGAGGGATAGTCGAACCGGAGCAGATGGACCATCGCCGGGTACTGGAGATCGCCTTGCCGTTTCTTGGGCGACTCGAAGGCATCCAGACCGACTGGACGCCGCTGGACACCACCAACGCCCTGTTCCATAAACCCGAGGGCGATTTCTGTCCCTGGCAGTTCGAGCACTTCACGGCTATCTAGACAAGGTCGGCACCTCCATGGAAAACCCTGGCATCGAGTACACGGACAAGCAGCGTTGGCTGGCCCTGACCAAGATCAACACGTTGTCGGTACTTTCACAGGTCGTGCAAATCGGCACCATCACGCCCTTGCTGTCGCTGTCACTGGAGCAGCAGGGCGTGCAGCCGGCCAAGATCGGGGTGATCGTCAGTGCCTCGTGGATCGCGATCCTGTTGCTGTACAAGATCGTCCCGCGTCTGTTGGGACACCTGGGACTGGTCAAGGCCAATATCCTCAGCGCGGCGTTGACCATCGCCGCGCTGATCGGCATGACCTTGACCCGCAACCTGGCGCTGATCTTCGCCCTGAACTTTGTCCTGGGGATAGGCCTGATCCTGCGCTGGATCGCCTGCGACACCTGGATCGTCTCGGTGGCGTCGCGTAACGAGCGCGGCCGGGCGATCGGCGTGCATGAAACGCTCATGGGCCTGGGGATCGCGGTAGGTCCGCTGTTGCTGGTGGTGTTCGGCGTCGGCAGCGTCGTGCCTTACTACGCCTGTGCGACCATCGTACTGGTCTCGGGCGTGCTGGCCCTGACCTTGAAAGAGCACGATACGCAGCCCCAGACGCCGGCGCACAAGCATCACGCGAAGCTGTTCGGCCTGATCCCCCTGGCCCTTTGCGGGGCCTTCATCGCCGGGTTCGCCGAAACCTCCTCGGTGTCGTTCCTGGCCGGCTACAGCCTTTCGACGGGTTATGCCCTGACCGCGGCGACGCTGCTGATCTCGGTGTTCGGTATTGGCGGCACGGTCCTGCAGTTGCCCATTGGCTGGATCGCCGATCGCACCTCCTGCAAGACCGGGCAATTGCTCTGCGGCCTGGTCTTGCTGCTGGGCACGGTGGCGATTCCGTTCAGCCAGCCGTTGCCCTGGCTGGCGACCCTGATCGTCTTCTTCTGGGGGGCCGCGATCGGCGGCATGAATACGCTGGCGGTGATCGAGGCGGGGCACCGGGTTGGCGAACACCAGGTGTCCACGGCCATGACCGCCATTGCCATGTTCTACACCCTGGGCAGCGTACTGGGGCCGATCATCACCGGTGCCACTGTGTCTTACGTCAGCTCGCACGGACTGATGATTTCGGTTGGCGTGGTGGGGGTGTTTTTCGTGGCGCTATTGGCGCTGCGCCGGACGGCCACGGTGCAACTCGAGGGGCAATAGCCGCTCAAGTGAGCCACGCCTGCTGTTCGGTCAGAGCAGCAGGCGCATGGCGCAGCGGCGTTGCGCCGGCAGCCCGTGCGCTACCTCGTCGGCCAGGACCTGATGCAGGCGTGCTGGCAGCCGGGCCGTTTCCAGGGTGACGAAGCCCAGGCGCTGATAGAAGGGTTCGTTCCACGGCAGCTCGCGGAAGGTGCTCAGGGCCAGGGACTCGAGCCCTTGCTGGCGCGCATGCTCGATCGCAGCCTGCAGCAGGGCCTTGCCGATACCCCGGCCCTGGTGGTCGCTGGCTACCGATACTTCCCATACATGCAGTTGCGGGCCGAAGACCTGGGCCGCGAGAAAAGCGCATGGGCCAGCATCGCCGGCGATGGCCACCCAGACTACCTGGGTGCGGATGCGTTGCTCGTGGCAAGCGGTATCCGCCACTGGCGCGTCGGCCAACCAGGCTAGTTGCGGATCGCGACGAAACAGCACGGCAGCGGAAGTCTCGATGGCGGGGAGGAAGCTGGCATCGGGCACTCGCGCCCGGCGGATTTCAATGGTCATGGGCGCGAGTGTAAGGAGCCGCTGGGGCCTTGTGCAACGGCTTCAGGGCTGTGGCAAGGCGGGGCCGGGCAAGTGCAGGAGGACGAAGTCGTTCTTGTCGAAGCGTGCGCTGAGCACCGGTTTCAGCCCAGCCAGGGAACTACCTTGCAGGTCGGCGAGGTCGCCCTGGTCGAGGATGATCCAGGCGGGCCCGGCAATCTGCTCCAGCGCCGTGGGCCGGTCGGTGAAGCGTGGCTGCAGGTCCTGGTCCAGGTTGACCATGAACTTGATCGCCTTGGCGTCCTTGCCCATGCGGTGCAGGACCAGTGGTGCCGGCTGTTCCTTGATCAGGCGCAGCGCCGCCTGGCTGAAGTCCCGGGTGTCGTAGAGCCGGTGCTGGACGGGTTCGAACACACCGATATAGCAGGCCCAGACCGCCAGCACCGCGCTGCAGGCCAAGCCCACGGCGCGCCACTGGCGCTTGAACAGCAACGCCAGGGACAACAGTTGCAGCAGCCCCAGCACCAGGAGCATGGGGGTGAGGCTGGTCAATTGGTCGGGGAATTTGCGCCGCAATACCACCAGGCCCACCATCAGCAGTGCCGGCAATAGGAGCCACAGGCCCTGGATCAATCCGCGCAGCCAAGCCATCAGCCGGCCGCCATGGGCCTGGAACGGATAGCTCGCGATGATGGCCGCCATGGGCAGCATCGGCAGCAGGTAGCGTGCCTTCTTCGCCTGGGGAACCGACAGGCCGATCATCACTACCAACGCCGCGGCGGTGCTCCAGCGCAGCAGCCTCAGGGCCGGGCTGGCCGGTTCGCCCGAGCGACCCACCAGCACGGCGACCCAGGCCAGCAGCGCCAGCGGGTAGGCCAGGGCGTAGTTGCCCAGGGAACTGGTGAAGTAATAGAGGACATCACTGGAGCCTTCGCTGCCGTCCATGCGCCCCATGAACTGCATGCGGATCACATCGTCGACGAAGCCCTGGCCGCCGCTGAGCTTGGCCAGCCACAGCAGCAGGGCAATGCACAGCACCAGTAATCCAAGGGCGCTGAAGCCAAATCCGAACAGGCGCCGCCACTGGCCTGCCAACAGGTAGTAGCTGCACAGCATTCCAGTGGGGATCACCAGGCCAATGGGCCCGCGAATGGCAAAACCCAGCACCAGCAAGAGCAGGATCCAGCCCAGGCGTCGGGGCGCGGCGAAGTGGTCATGGGCGTAACCCAGGTAGAACACCGCCAGGGACACGGCGGCCAGCATCTGGTCCAGGGATACCGCGCGGGTTTCGCTGATGAAGGTATTGCTCAGCAGCAACAGGGCGATGCTGGACAGCGCCCAGGTGCGGGAGTAGGGCGCCAGCAGGCGATAGAGCAGGCTGACGATCAGTGCCGAGGCGATTGCCGTGGGCAACCAGGCGGTGAAACTGGTGACCTGTCCGCCGGGAAGCGAGAACAGCCACACCAGCAGGGTCGAGGCGCTGGTGTAGTCGGCATAGGGCTCGCCATAGGTGGTGGGGAAGAACCCCGGGCCATGGCGCAGCATTTCCTTGGCGAACAGGACGAACCGGGAATCGAAGCCGATCGCCGACTGATGGTCGGCGCCGGCGCAGAACAGCAGCAAAGTCAGCAGCCCCAGCCCCAACGATTGCCAAAGTACTGTGTTCGAAGGGGAGCTGGAGTGCGTGCTCATTCAGGCCTCGGTGGACCACTGCTGATGAGGGATCGGCAGGTTGCGCGACTCGCCGCGACCGATCGGGAAGTAAGTGAAGCCGTTGCGGGCCAGGCGTTCGGCGTCGTACAGGTTGCGGCCGTCGAAGATCACCGGGGCCTTGAGACGCTGCTGGATGAGTTCGAAATCCGGTGCCTTGAACTGCTGCCACTCGGTGCAGATGATCAGGGCGTCGGCGCCGTTGAGCACCGACTCCGGGGTGCCCATGAGCATCAGGCGCGATTCATCCAGATACAGGCGCTGGGTTTCCTGCATGGCTTCCGGATCGAAGGCCCGGACCTCGGCGCCGGCGGCGAACAGCGCATCGAGCAGGACCCGGCTCGGGGCGTCACGCATGTCGTCGGTGTTGGGCTTGAATGCCAGGCCCCACAGGGCGAAGGTCTTGCCTTCCAGGTCGCCCTTGTAGAACGCCTTGATGCGCTCGAACAGCTTGTGCTTCTGCCGCTCGTTGATGGCTTCCACCGCTTGCAGCAGGTCGCTGGAGCAGTGGGCCTGCTCGGCGCTGTGGATCAGGGCGCGCATGTCCTTGGGGAAGCACGAGCCGCCATAGCCGCAGCCAGGGTAGATGAAGTGGTAGCCGATACGAGTGTCGGCGCCGATACCCAAGCGTACCGACTCGATATCGGCCCCCAGGTGCTCGGCCAGCTCGGCGATCTGGTTGATGAAGCTGATCTTGGTCGCCAGCATGCAGTTGGCGGCGTACTTGGTCAGCTCGGCGCTGCGCAGGTCCATGAACATGATGCGGTCGTGGTTGCGGTTGAACGGCGCATACAGGTCGCGCATCACATCGCGCACTTCCTCGCGGGCGCAGCCGATGATGATGCGGTCCGGACGGCGGCAGTCGGCAACCGCCGAGCCTTCCTTGAGGAATTCCGGGTTGGAGACGATATCGAACTGCAGTGGACGACCGTCCAGGGCTTTCTCGATGTGGGCCTTGAGGGTATCGCCGGTGCCTACCGGTACGGTGGATTTCTCCACCAGGATCAGCGGCTGTTCACGGTGACGGGCCACGGCATCGCCCACCGACAGCACGTAGCGCAGGTCGGCCGAGCCGTCTTCGCTCGAGGGCGTGCCAACGGCAATGAACAGCACCTGGCCGTGCTGTACCGCGAGTTTCTCGTCGTTGGTGAAGTGCAGGCGCTTGGCCTCGAGGTTTTCCTTGACCAGGCTCGCAAGCCCGGGTTCGAAGATGCTCACGTGTCCTTGTTGCAGCTGTTTGACTTTGTGCTCATCGATGTCCATGCAGATGACATCGTGGCCGACTTCAGCCAACACGGCAGCCTGTACGAGGCCGACATAACCACTTCCAAATACACTGATTTTCATGGGGTATTCCTGGGACTTGTCGCGGGTGCAGATCGAGAGTTGATGGTGATGACCCCAAGGATGACCAAGGCCACCCCAAGGGTTTTGGAAAGCGTGAACGGCTCATTGAACAGCGGCAGGCCGGCGGCTAGCAGGTAGACCAGCGCGTAGCTGATGCTCAACAGCGAATAAGCCCGGCCCAGTGGCAGGTCGCGCAGGGCCAGCAGCCAGCAGAGCATCGACAGGGCGTAGGCGCCGATGGCCGCGACGACCACCGCCAGGGCGGCCAGGTCGACGTTGCCGTTAGCCAGGGCGTCCAGCCACTGCTGGGGTGCGGGCAGGCGCGTCATGCTCCAGCGCATGGCCAGTTGTGCGCCGCTGACCAGCACCACGCTGGCCAGGGCGAAGGCAAAGCCCTTGGCCCGGCTCATGCGTGACGCCCCAGCAGCACTACGCCGCCGATCACCAGGGCGACCCCCAGCCAATGCCGGCGGTCGATGGGCTCGTGGAAGACGAAACGGGCAACCAGGGTGACCAGCACGAAGTTCAGGCTGAGCATGGGGTAGGCCACGCCCACTTCCATGCGCTGCAATACCAGCAGCCATACCAACAGGCCCAGGCCGAGGCTGAACAGGGCCAGCCACAACCAGCCCGAGCGCAACTTGGCCAGCAGGCCCGAGGGTCGCTCGCGCCAGCTTTCCACGGCGAATTTCTGCGCCACCTGGCCCAGGCAGGTGAGCCCGCAGGCCAGCAATAGCAGCAACAGGCTCATGGCTGGTCCTGGGGAATGATGAAGATCACGATGTTGCCTTGCTGGTAGCGCTTGGCGTCTTTGGGCAACCGGTCGACTTCATGGTCTTCGTCATCGTCCTTGACCCGCATCGCCACGCCCACCGAACCCTGCTTGCGGGCTTTGGCGATCCAGGACTGGACCTGGTCCAGCTCGACCTGGCGCTGCACCGAGTCGGCATAACCCAGGCCGTATTTCAGCTCGCCCTTGGTGTTGTAGAGGGTCACGTCGTTGCGGCGCAGGCGCCAGGCCAGCGCGGATGCGGTTCCCAGGTCGTTGCTCAGCAAGGCCTTGGCCTGGTTCAGTTCCGCGACGTGATCGATGATGAACTGGTCGGGAATCTTGTTATAGACCACCGAGTTGGGCAGGGCCGCCGGGGCCAGGGCCACCAACAGGAAGCTACCCAAAGCCGGAGCCGCCCACATGTTCGATGGGCGCATGGCCGCCAGCAGGTTGCTGAAGATCCAGCCCAGCAGCAGGACGTACACCAGCACCAGGTGCTGCGGTTCATCCACATACACCGGCTTTTTCAGCTGGAAGTACACCAGTGCCAGGAGTCCCAGCAGGCCCGCCAGCAAATTGAGCAGGCCATTGAGACTGATGAGGCGCGTCTGCTTGTTGCTCAGCCGATCCATCAGGGCATTGCCCATCAACAGCGCCAGAGGCAACAGGCACGGCAGGATATAGGCGGGCAGCTTGCCCTTGCTCAGGCTGAAGAATGCCAGTGGCAGCACCAGCCACAACAGCAGGAAGCCACTACTGCCCAAGCGCCGCTGGTGCCAGGCTTGCATGAAGGTGGCTGGCAGCAGCATGACCCACGGCACACTGAAGGCCACCAGCAACGGCAGGTAATACCACCATGGCGAGGCATGCTGGGCGTCTTCACCGGCGAAACGGCGAATATGCTCGTGCCAGAAGAAGAAACGCCAGTAGTCCGGCTCTTGCGCATGTACCGCCAAGGCCCAGGGCAGGCTGATGACCACCGCGACGAACACACCGATACCGCCAAAGACCAGCAGCGAGCGCAGGCGCTTCTGCCAGATGGCGTATGGCAGGGCCACCAACACCGGCAGTAACCAGGCCAGGAATCCCTTGGTCATGAAACCCATGCCGCAGGCCAGGCCCAGGACTACCCAGGCCAGCAGCTGTCCGCGGGAAGTCTTGCAGTCGAAAGTGAACCACAAGGCCACCAGGCTCAGGTTGACCCAGAAGGTGAACTGCGGATCGAGGTTGGCGTAGCCGGCCAGCAACGCCACTACGGTGAAACTCATGTATAGCAAGGCGCTGGCCACGGCCTTGCGCGAGTCGTTCCACAAGCGCATGGCCAACAGGTAGGCCAGGACTACGTTAAGGCCGGTGCTCAGGGCCGAGGCCACGCGCACGCCGAACAGGTTGTCACCGAACACCGCTTGGCCGATGGCCATGAGCCAATAACCGGCCACCGGTTTTTCGAAGTAGCGAATACCCATGAAATGCGGCGACGCCCATTGCCCGCCATGGAGCATTTCCTGGCTGATCTGCGCGTAGCGGGTTTCATCGGGAATCCACAGGCCGTGGGTAGCCATGGGCAGGAGGTAGAACAGGCCGAAAGCGATCAGCAGTAGCGGCAGGGCCCAGCGTCTGGTCATGCTCCCTGTACTCCCAGCCAGCCTTCACGGCCTTCCAGGGCGCCGCGTACCACCTGGCCTGCCGGCAAGCTGGAAATATCCGCCGGGAGCATGTCTCCCAGGGGTTGGAAATGAATGTCGCGCTGCTTGGCGGTGGCCAGCAGCTGACGGAAATCATTGGCCATCAGAATCCCTTCTACTTCGGCGTGGATGGTGTAGACATTGAGCTTGCCTGGCTTGAACCGGTCGAGGATGAAGGCGTTGAAATCAGCGCTCGACACCACGGGGCCGACGACTTCGTCGAAGGTCGGCAGGTCTACCGGGATTTGTGGCGCGCCCAGGCCGCCGTCCGCCAAGCGTGGCTGGAACAGGCTCTGGCCGCGGCAATCGCTGTTGTAGCGAAAGCCGAATTGTTGCTTGGCTTCGATGACCCGCTCATCGGCTCGCCAACCGGCGGATGCCGAGCAGCTCACCGCTTGCCCGAGAATATCGTTGAGGCTGTCGACGCCACGGCGGATCTGTTCGATCAGCTGGGCCTGGCTCCAGCGCCCGGTGTTGGCCTGCCAGCCGTGGTGATCCCAGGCGTGCAGGCCGACTTCATGTCCGGCAGCCAGGGCCTGGCGCATCAAGTGCCCCAGGTCCCGGCCAATGGGTTTGCCTGGCCAGGCGGTGCCGGCCAGGAGAATGTCCCAGCCATACAGGCCGGCAGCATTGGACCGCAGCATTTTCCAGAGGAACTGCGGACGGATCAGGCGCCACAGGTGGCGCCCCATGTTGTCCGGCCCGACGCTGAAGAAGAACGTGGCCTTGACCCCGGCCTCATCCAGCGTTTCGAGCAGCCGTGGCACCCCCTCCCGGGTGCCGCGGTAGGTATCGACATCAATGCGCAGACCTGCCTGCATCAGCGTGCTTCTTCTTTGGTGCGATCGGCGATTTCCAGCATGGCTTCGCGCAGGAAGAAGTCCAGGGTGTTGCCGATGGTCTGGCTCATCTCCACGGTCGGTTCCCAGTCCAGCAGGCGCTTGGCGTTCTCGATGCTTGGCTTGCGGTGTTCCACGTCCTGGTAGCCGGCGCCGTAGAAGGCCTTGCTTTCCACTTCGCGGAAACCGGCGAACGGTGGGAAGTTGCCACGCAGCGGGTGGGCCTCGAACTGACGCAACAGCTCTTCGCCCAACTGGCGGATGCTGGCTTCGTTGTCCGGGTTGCCGATGTTGATGATCTGGCCGTTGCAGCAGTCGTTCTCGTTGTCGACGATGCGGGCCAGGGCCTCGATGCCGTCGGCGATATCGGTGAAGCAGCGTTTCTGCTCGCCACCGTCGAACAGGCGGATCGGGGTGCCCTCCACCAGGTTGAGGATCAGCTGGGTGATGGCCCGGGAGCTGCCGATACGTGCCGAGTCCAGGCGGTCCAGCCGCGGTCCCATCCAGTTGAATGGACGGAACAGGGTGAAGTTCAGGCCCTTGGCGCCGTAGGCCCAGATCACGCGGTCCAGCAGTTGCTTGGAGACCGAGTAGATCCAGCGCTGCTTGTTGATCGGGCCGACGATCAGGTTGGAGTTGTCTTCGTCGAAATTCTTGTCCTGGCACATGCCATAGACTTCCGAAGTCGACGGGAAGATCACCCGCTTGTTGTACTTCACGCAGTAGCGGACCAGCTTCAGGTTCTCTTCGAAGTCCAGTTCGAATACCCGCAGTGGGTTACGGGTGTATTCGATCGGGGTAGCGATGGCCACCAGGGGCAGCACCACGTCGCACTTCTTGATGTGGTACTCGATCCACTCGGAGTGAATGCTGATATCGCCTTCGACGAAGTGGAAGTTCGGGTGGCTGCGCAGGCGCTCGATGGCGTCGCAGCCGATGTCCAGGCCGTAGACTTCGTACTTGTCGTCGCGCAGCAGGCGCTCGGACAGGTGGTTACCGATGAAACCGTTGACGCCGAGGATCAGCACCCGGGTACGACGGGGCTTGCGGCCGGACTCGGCGCCGCGCAGCAGGGAACCGTCCACCAGGCCCAGTTCGTTGGCCAGTTGCGGGCCGCTCAGGTACAGGCCGTTGGCGTTGCGCTGGCCGGAGGTGATGACCAGGGAGTCTTCGCCACAGGCGATGCGCAGCGGATCGACGCTGATGACCCGGCCTGGAGCCTGGCCTTCGTTGCCCTTGGCCACTTCGGCGCTCCAGACGATCAGCTTGTGCTCGCCGACGGCGCAGAAGGCGCCAGGGTAGGGCTGGGTCACGGCACGCACCAGGTTGAACAGTTCTTCTGCCGGGCGTTTCCAGTCCAGCTTGCCGTCCGCAGCGGTACGCCGGCCAAAGTAGCTGGCCGTGGATTCGTCCTGGACGGTTTCGCTGATCTTGCCCTGGGCCAGTGCCGGCAGGGTGTCGCGCAGCAGGCTGGCAGCGGCATCACGCAGCTTGTGGTGCAGGCTCAGCGCCGTGTCGCTGCGCTCGATGGCTACGCGTTCCTGGGCAATGATCGCGCCGGCGTCGGCGCGCTTGACCATGCGGTGCAGGGTGACGCCGGTCTCGGTCTCGCCCTTGACCAGAACCCAGTTGGCCGGTGCGCGGCCACGGTAGCGTGGCAGCAGGGAGCCGTGCAGGTTGAACGCGCCCTTGCTGGCGGTGGCCAGCAGTTGCTCGCTCAACAGGTTGCGGTAGTAGAAGGAGAACAGGTAGTCGGGATTGAGCTTGGCGATGCGCTCGATCCACAGCGGGTGGTTGGCATCTTCCGGGGCATGCACGGCGATACCCTTGCGGGCGCACAGTTGCGCGACAGAACCATAGAAGGTGTTTTCCTTCGGGTCATCGGCATGGGTGAATACCGCGGCGATCTCATAACCTGCGTTGAGCAGGGCTTCGATGCCAGCACAGCCAATATCGTGGTAGGCGAAGACGACAGCTTTATTGCTCATTGGGAAACCTGATCAGTATGGGTGGAAGTTAAACCGTCGACAGTCACCGCCGGGGCCGGGACCGCCGGGTGGCTGCGCAAGATTTTTTCGATGAAGAAGCGTGGGCGTGCCCGCACATCGCTGTACATGCGCCCCAGGTATTCACCCAAGAGGCCCATGCCGATGAACTGGCCGCCGGTGAACACGAAGAGCACCGCGAACAGGACGAAGGTGCCGTCGCCGGCCCAGGTGGCGCCGAAGATCAACCGCAGGACGATCAGCATCAGGGCGAACAGTGCGCCCAGGCCGGCCATGCCGAAGCCGATGATGCTCAGCAGGCGCAGGGGCGTGGTGGTCATGCAGGTGATGAGGTCGAACATCAGGTTGACCAGGCGCATCGGGCTGTACTTGGAGTCGCCGTGCTCGCGCTCGGCGTGCTCCACCAGCACCTCGGTGGTATGCCGGGCGAAACTGTTGGCCAGGATCGGGATGAAGGTGCTGCGCTCGGTGCAGGCCAGCATCGCGTCGATGATGGTCCGGCGATAGGCACGCAGCATGCAGCCGTAGTCGCTCATGGCTACCCCGGTGGAGCGCTGCACCGCCAGGTTGATCAGCTTCGACGGCCAGCGGCGGAAAGCCGAATCCTGGCGGTTGTTGCGCACGGTGCCGACCACGTCGTAGCCCAGTTCGGCCTGGGCCACCAGGCGTGGAATCTCTTCCGGTGGGTTCTGCAGGTCGGCATCGAGGGTGATCACCACATCACCGCGGCACTGCTCGAAACCGGCCATGATCGCTGCGTGCTGGCCGTAGTTGCGGTTGAGGATCACCGCCACCACCGGGCTGCCTTCGCGTTCGGCGGCGGCTTGCAGGATGTTGGCCGACTCGTCGCGACTGCCATCGTCCACCAGGACGATTTCAAAGTCGTGCTTGAGCAGGCGACAAGCCGCTTCGGTACGTCGCAACAGCTCGGGAAGGCTCTGTTCTTCGTTGTAGACCGGGATGACGATCGACACGAACTGAATTGGGTAAGGTTTCAAGGGGGTCAGTCCAGGAGGTTTTCAATGGCGCCGGCGACCCGCTCGACATCGTCGAGGGTCATGTCCGGAAACAGTGGGATCGAGCACAGTCGCGCGGAGTTCCACTCGGTATGCGGCAGGTGCACATCGGGGAAACGCTGGCGGTAGTAGGTATGCATGTGGGTCGCGATGAAGTGGATGCCGGTACCGATGTTCTGCTCTTGCAGGCCCTTCATGAAGGCTTCGCGATCCAGTCCGCAACGCTCGGCATCGATGCGCAGGATGAACAGGTGCCAGCTGTGCTGCTGCGGATACTGCGGCAGGTGCAGCGGTTGCACCGGCAGGCCGGCCAGGCGCTCCAGGTAGGCCTTGGCCAGGACTTCGCGACGGGCGTTGATCTGGTCCAGGCGCTGCAGTTGCACCAGGGCGATGGCCGCGTTCATGTCCGCCAGGTTGTACTTGAAGCCGGGCTCGATCACCTGGGCCTGGGGCTTGCGGCCATGGGTCAGGCGGTCGTAGGCATCCACTCCCAGGCCATGGAACTTGAGCATGCGCACCCGGTTGGCCAGGGCCTCGTCATCGCTGACGAACATCGCGCCCTCGGCGCAGGTCATGTTCTTGATCGCATGGAAGGAAAAGATAGCCGTGCCCCGGGCGCCGATCTCGCGGCCGCGGTAGGTGGTGCCGGCGGCGTGGGCGGCGTCTTCGATCACCGCGATGCCGTGCTTGTCCGCCAGGGCATAGAGCGGGTCGAGGTCGAAGGCGGCACCCGCGTAGTGCACCGGAATGATCGCCTTGGTCCTGGGAGTGATCGCGGCCTCGATGGTCGCTGCGTCGCTCATCAGGGTGTCGGGATCGACATCGACGAACACCGGGGTCGCCCCCAGCAGGCAGATCATGTTGGCGGTGGAAACCCAGGTCTGGGAGGGGGTGATGACTTCATCGCCGGGGCCGATGCCCAGGGCCAGCAGGGTGATGTGCATGGCGCCGGTGGCCGAGGACAGGGCCACGGCATGGCGGGCACCGACACGTTCGGCGAAGAGCTGTTCGAGTTCCTGGTTTTTCGGGCCGGTGGTGATCCAGCCGGAGCGCAGAACCTGCTCTACAGCGGCCACTTCTTCGTCGCCAATACTCGGACGCGAGAAAGGAAGGAAAGCCTGGTTCATGGTTACCTCGGGTCTACACAATGCTAAAGCTGGGGTATGGGTGGAGCGTGCGAACAACGTTCATGGAGCGCGGGAGGCGGTGGTCATCGGGCACATCCGGTTGATTGGGCCAGCGTGGCGTTCCATGCAGCAAATGAGTAAAGACGATGTTCGTAAAAAGTAAATGTGGATCAAGGCGTTACCCGTGCAAGTTGCGAAATGACTGCACCAGGCCCCTTGTTCGTCGGTGGCTGAGATTAAGCGCAAAAATGTGAAACGAATATGAAAAAGAAGCCAAAACTCCGTTTTTCTGCGAGCTAGACAGCTAGGGTTCAGTTTGTTTAAAAAGTGTTGGGCAAATGGCCGTAGACCGCCGGTTTCAGCGGCTTTGCGGTGAAATCCGAAGCGCATGGCGAAGGCTGTTTCTGGACCTCGCGATGGTATCAATCTGGACAACCAGGCAACTTGGCGCCGCCATCAAGCGACTGCCCGGCAGCGCGATCAACGCGCCCTGGTCAAGGCGCCGTGGTGGTGGGCGAGAGTTGCCCGGTCAGGTCCCAGACTTCCAGCATCCTGGCATATTCCAGGGCATGGCCCGGGTCGCCCTGCAGCCAGTCCTTGAAGGCCTGGCGCTCCTGGGCAGTGCAGTCGGCCTCGCGCAGGCGCATGCACCAGTGCGCGGCCTGCATCATCACGTATTCGTCTGCTTCACTGGCAGAGTCAGTCATTGCTTCGATCCTTGTTCAGGTGGTGCTCAGCGCGTCCTTGCAGGACGACATCCCAGCAGTATCGGATTGAAACTCGCCCGGGGCCAAGATCGGCGTTCGGTTGCGTCCGCGAACCCTGGTACGGGGTACTGCAGGAGGAGGACAATCTAAGGCAACGAGCGAGAAAAAATCGTCAAGACAGCGACCATGGGAGGCCTTGCCAGTCGATGGGAGCCGACAACTGTGACCTGGGCCACAGCCTGCGGGTTCAGTGCAGTTGAGGCCGCAGGCAGCGGCCAGTGGTTGCTTTATACTGCGCGCGGCAAATACCCATGAAATGGAATCCACCGATCAAGCGAGGGAAGCAACGTGAGCGCCAAGCTGTGCAACAACATCAGTGCCGTCACCTTTGTCAGCAAATACAAGGTGGTGTGCCAGCCGATCGCCGATCAACTCGACCTTCCGGTGGAGAACATCCTCGGCCTCGCGGCCCAGGAGAGCCAGTACGGCACCGGGCGGATCGCCCGGGACCTGAACAACTTCTTTTCCATGCACGCACCGGCCCCGCTGCAGATCGGTGCCGAGGCCCCCCGGGGCAATGCGGCGATCAAGGTGGCCAAGTTCGCCTCGTTCCAGCAGTCGGCCCAGTCCTTCGCGCAAAGCTTCGGCGCCTCGGTACGCGGCAAGCGCGAGCCGATGGAGTTCGCCCAGGCCCTGGTACGCAGCGGCTATAACAGTGGCGATGCGGCCACCGGCGGGCGCAACGGCTTCGCCAAGTACCTGGCGGACATCATCATTGCGGTCAGGGGACGCATGGCATGCTGAACCACGATCTGCTGTCCCGGATGCTCGGCCTGGCCTTGGCTTGCGCTGCCTTCAGCGCCTGTGCCTCGGCTGGTTTGCAGCCTGCCCAAGTCCAGCATTCCGGCCTGACCCGCGAGCAGGCGCAGCAGGTGCTGCTGGTGGCCCTCAAGCACCAGGATTACCAGATGGATCGGCCCGGAGTGTTCGTCGATGGCAACCTGCAGGATGAAAGCGGCAAGCCGCCGCACCCGGGCTACTTCGACTTCAGCCTGGGCTACGAGGATCCCAAGGCCGGCGCCACCGAATACTGGGGGCTGTTCTCGGTCAGCACGGCCACCGGCGATGTCTGGGAAATCAACAGCTGCAAGCGCCTCGATGGCGGCGAGCTGCGCGCCCTGCAGGGCCAGATCATGGGCCGTACCGGCAAGACCCTGGTGGATGAGGAGCCACAACGCCGGGGCTTGGGTTGCGAGGACGAGAAGTAGTTCGGCGGGCGAGCAGGCTGGACGGCTTGCCCCTTGGCGTTGCTCCCGTCTGGTGTACCTGGCGGGCTAGTCCATATCCGCTTCGATACGCTGGATCAGGTAGGGATAGAAGGGATTGGAGGTCAGGCGCATCAATTCATCCATGGGCAGGACCAGCACCCCCCGTTCGCCACGGGCGGCCAGGGTCCCCAGGTGCACGCCAAAACTCTCGGTGCTGGTGGGGTGGGTGCCATACAGCGCATCGTCCACGGGGAAGGGCAGCGCCACATGGGATAGCGAGAACACTTCCGGCGGGTAGGCCAGGTCCAGGGGCTGCCGGCTTTCTTGCCAGCTGCCGGCAGCGGTGCTCAACAGCTGCACCGTGCTGTTGCCGGTGCCTTGGTTGCTCAGGATCCGCGTGCTGTAGTTGCGTGGCGGCGGTGGTAGCAGGCTGGCCGCGGAGGTGGCGCTGGCTGGATCCAGCAGCCCCTCGAAGTCCCGGGCGCGGTTGAGGTCCAAGAGCACCAGTTCGCTGCCGTTGGCCGGCAGTTGCCGATACAACCCGTTGACCAGCGCCGGCGTGCTGACGGTGGAGTCCACCAGCGACTGGAACGCCAGGATCGGCGGCATCTGGGCCAGGCGCGGGTCGTCCGCCAAGGCCTGCAGCTGGCTTTGCAAGGCGTCGGTGAGCAGCCAGGACTGGCGGGCACCGTTGACCGGGAACGAGTTGTACTTGAACGGGTTGTATTCCGGGCGCAGGTTCAGCCAAGCCGTCTTGCTGAAGGCCGGGAACACCGCCGGCCAGGCAGCCACCCCGGCGAAGCGCGCGGAGGCCGCGACCCCGATCATCGGCGAGACCAGTACCAGGCGCTGGGCCTGGGGCAATTGCGGATCGAGCAGGGCATCCAGGGCGTACTTGACCGCCAGGGCGCCACCGTTGGAGTAACCCACCAGGTGCAGTGGCGCCGGTGCCGGGACTTCGGCCCGGGCGGTGCGCAGGGCCAGGCGCGTGGCGGCCAGCCAGTCTTGCCAGCGGGCATCGGTCAGGCCCGCAGGCACCGTGCCGTGGCCGGGCAGGCGCAGGCCGATGGCCAGGTAGCCGTGCTCGACATAGCGCTGGGCGATGTGCCGCAGGCTGTAGGGCGAGTCGGTAAGGCCATGCACCAGCACCACCACGCCCCGAGGCTGCCCTTGCGGGCGCAACAGGTAGGAGCGGTTCCAATCGGTGGCGAACCCCGGGGGATAGACCCGGCTGTCCTGGCGGTAGCGATTGAACGGTGGCACCCGGGTCGGATCCAGGGTGGCGCTGACTGCTTGCTCGACCTCGGCGAATACCCGGTCCTCGGCCTTGAGCCAGCCGGCCCAATCGCTGCGGTCGAGCTCCTCGGCGTCCAGTTCGTGAGGGACATACAGGTGCCAGGGTTGCAGCGCGGGGCCGCGTTCGCTGTCGTAGATCCGCCAGGCCGAGAGGGTCAGGGCCGCGACCGTGAGCACCAGCGCGCCTTGTTTGAGCAGCCAGGCGAGCTTGCTCATGAGTCGGCGCCCGGGGCGCTGATGCGGTATACGCAACGCCGGTCACCGGTGATCAGATGTTCCATGCGCTGTACTTCGCCCAATTCGCCGATGGCCGCCTGGAACACTTGCAGTTCGGAGCGGCAGAAACCCTGGCATTGCCGCGCGGCGACACAGATCGGGCAGTGGCTTTCGATCAGCAACCAGTCATCGCCTGCGCTTTCCACATGGGCCATGTAGCCGGCCAGGTCACGGATTTGCGCCAGGGCGCGGACCCGTTCCTCCAGCGTCGACAGCGGTGCGCAGGTAGCCAGGTACTCGGCACTGTTGATCCGCTCCATGTCGCTGACGATGCGCTCGACGCCGTCGGCACCGAATACCGCGCGGATCGAGTCGATCAACTGCAAGGTCAGGTTGGCGTGGGTATCGGGGAAGCGCGCCTGGGCCTGTTCGGTCAGCACCCATTTCTGCGAGGGACGCCCGGCGCCCTGGGCCGGCATCAGCTGGCCGGCGATGAGCTGGCTATCCACCAGTTTCTGCAACTGTTGGCGGGTGGCCTCCAGCGACACCTCCAGCAGTGGCGCCAGGTCGGCGGTTTTCAAGGGACCGCGGGTTTTCAGCAGGAACAGGATTCGCTCGGCGGTGGCGCCGGGGCTTTTCTTGTCGGCCGGGGAAGACATGGAATGCATGCTGGACCATTGACCAAGGGACGATTGGGAAAATTCGGCTACCTGCGCAACGCGTGCAGCCGAACAAGCATAACAGGCTATGCGGGCCTGGCCTGGAGATTGTCCGTCGGGGTGGGCGATAGGAGCGGGGAGTGGTCGATGCTGAAAAAACCAATTATCAAAGTAATTGCTTGTGTAATACAGTGCGCCTTCTCGAACAACCAGACAGGAACAAGCCATGGTATCGACAACGGGCTGGTCGGCACTGCTACTGGGCAAGAATGGGCTGCGCTCCGCTGCCCTGGCCGGGGGCGTCGCGCTGCATGCAATCAACATCTACCTGGTCACCACTTTGCTGCCATCGGTGGTGCAAGACATCGGCGGCCTGGACTACTACGCCTGGAACACCACGCTGTTCGTGGTCGCCTCGATCATCGGCTCCGTGCTCTCGACCCGGGCCCTGGCGGTGCTGGGCCCGAAGCTGGCGTATGCCCTGGCGGGCGGGGTGTTCATGCTGGGCTGCGGTTTGTGTGCGCTGGCGCCGGACATGGCCTGGCTGATTGTCGGGCGCAGTGTCCAGGGGCTGGGCGGTGGCCTGTTGTTCGCCTTGCCCTACGCGATGATCCGCCTGGTGTTCGATGAACCGCTATGGCCCCGGGCGATGGCGCTGATCTCGGCCATGTGGGGCATGGCTACGTTGATCGGGCCGGCGGTGGGTGGGGTATTCGCCGAGCACGGCAGCTGGCGTGCGGCATTCTGGGTGCTCTTGCCTTGTACCTTGCTGTTCATGCTGCTGGCCGTCGCCCTGTTACCGGGAAGGAGCCGAGAACCGATGCCACGTACTCCAATCCCCGGCCTGCAGTTGGTGCTGCTGACGGTCATGGTCCTGGCTATTTCCGTTGGCAGCGTCAGCGCCTCGGCGCTGTACAACGTCCTGGGGCTGGCCGTGGGCCTGGGCCTGTTGCTGGTGGTGGGGGCCATGGAGAACCGCTCGGCAAAGCGCCTGTTGCCCCGTGGCAGCTTGAAACCCGGCAGCCTGTTGCTGCCGCTGTACCTGTCCATGGCGTTGCTGGTAGTGGGCATGACCAGCGAGGTCTTCGTGCCATTGTTCCTCCAGGTGCTGCATCACCAGACGCCGTTGCTGGCCGGTTACATCGCCGCCTTGATGGCCGCGGGCTGGACCTTGGGGGCGCTGGCCAGCTCCGGGCTGGGGGCGGGCGCTGCGGCCCGGGCGGTAGCCAGCGCGCCGTTGCTGGTGGTGGCCGGGTTGCTCCTGGCCTGCCTGGCCATGCCCGCCGCCAGCAGCCTGGCGAGCCTGGGGGCAATCTGCCTGGCCATGGTGCTGGTGGGGGTCGGTATAGGCCTGGCCTGGCCGCACCTACTGGCGCGGGTCCTGGAGAGCGCCCCTGCCGACCAGAAGGAGCTGGCCGGGGCTTCGATCACCACCGTGCAACTGGTGGCTACAGCGCTGGGAGCGGCGCTGGCGGGGATGATCGTCAACCTGGCGGGGCTTGGTAGCGGTAATGACCTGGCCGGGGCAGCCCGGGCGGCGAGCTGGTTGTTCGGCTTGTATGCCGGGCTGTCGTTGCTGTTGTTCGTCTCGGTGCGCCAGGTACGCCGCGACCTGCCTGTGGTCGCGCAGCTCTAGTCGCGAGGCTATTGCAGATTGTGGCGGGAGCTTCATCGGAGTTTAATCGACGCCTTTTCTTGTGATTGCAGGTTCGCCATGGATGACTCCGCCCGCCATATTGTCGACTTGTACCAGCGCCATGCCACGGCCTGGGATCAGGTTCGCCGCGCCAATACCCGTGGCTTTCAGTCCGAGCTGGCCTGGTTGCAGCGCTTTCGCCAGCTCATGGGCGCTGGGCGGCAGGTGCTGGACCTGGGCTGTGGTGGCGCCGAGCCGTTGGCCGGTTACCTGATCGAGCATGGCTGCGAGCTGACCGGGGTCGACAGCTCCAACGCATTGCTGGAACTGTGCCGGCAACGACATGGCGAGCAGCGCTGGATCCACGCGGATATGCGCGACCTGGCCCTGGGGGAGGATTTCGCCGGCATCCTGGCCTGGAATAGCCTGTTCCACCTGGCGCCGGACGATCAGCGAGCGATGTTCGCGGTGTTCGAGCGCCACGCCCGCCCAGGTTGTGCACTGATGTTCACCAGTGGCCCGGCGGCGGGCGAGGCCATTGGTGAATTTGAGGGGCAGGCGCTGTACCACGCCAGCCTTGACCCCGGCGAGTACTGCACGCTGCTCGACACCCATGGCTTCGAGGTGGTCCGGCATGTCAGTGAAGACCCCGACTGCTGCGGGTTCACGGTATGGCTGGCGCGGGGCCTGGATTATTAAGGCTCAGATAATCCCTTGTTGCCGGGCGATGCTGTGCAGGCAGATGCCCAGGGCGCGCCTTTCACAGTCGTCCGGATTGAAGCCGAGGATAAATGCCGGGCGCCGGACCAGTGACTGGACGATCTTGTCGCTTTCGTCCAGGTCGCGCTGGCGCTTGAGCATGTCGCTCACTTCGGGGGTGTACCACTGGTAGCGCTCCTCCAGGTAAAAGAACCGGGAAAATTCATCCCAGGCGCCGTTGCCTGTCACCGCCAGGCTGATCTCGCCATTGGTAACGCCGTGGATAGCCAGGGCCGAGCCCTTGATACCGAAGCTCATGTCCAGGGCGACGGCAGGATCGAAGGGGTGGGGAAGATCGGCACCCGGAACTTCATCGCCCTTGATCGACGAGTTGCACTGGTGGCAACTGGGGACCAGGTTGTGCAGCGACACCGCCAGGTAGGGGTAGATGGATTTGGGCAGGAAGTGATCCAGGGGTGGGCGCATCTCCAGCTTCTTGGGCGTGGCATTGCTCGTGGCCTGGCCGTGGTAGTTCACATGATTCAGGTGGCAATAAGGACAGATGCGCAGCCCGTGGCTGCCCACCAGCTTGTAGGCGTTCCAGCCCTGGCTCTTGTAGATGAACTTGTCGTAGTCGAAGACCTTGTCGAGGGCCTTGAGCAGCTTCTCCATGTGGCTTTGCTTTGTGAAGGACTTTTGCTGACGGGCATGCATGTAGGGAGTCAAGGTCGAGCCGGTGGCGAGGTCGATAGCCTCGATCAGCGCCCGTAGTTCGGCGACGCTACCGACCAGGAGCGCATTGCGGTTCCTCAACAACAGCTTGTGCAGCGAAGCGGTGAAGGGCGGGTATCCGGTAAAAGATGCCTTCCATTTCGTCATCTCCTCGTCAAACCGCTGGCCCAGGGTCGCCAGGTGGCTGTTGATCGTGGCGGTGGATGCCTCAAGCTTGAGCATTGGCACGGCCCCCCAGGACATCCAGCTGTTGCTGTACATGGCGCCGGAGTTCGTCGTTGGCCAGGGAGTCGGCGATGTGCCGGGCCTGGCTCAGTGCCTGGAGACCCCGGACCTCGCCGTTGAGCACTGCGGCGAGCCGCTCCAGGCGTTGATGGTTGAACTCGCCGGTGAAATCCTCGACCTCGAATACCTCGCTCAGGGTCTGCTTGGGGGTGTAGCCAAAGGCATTGGTCAGCCGTGCTTTATCCAGATCGAACAACCGTCCGGCAGGGGTATCGGCCGCGACGATCAGCGAGTGGGTGGAAATCAGCACATGGGTGCGCTTGGCCAACTGGCCGAAGTGGCCGATGAAGTCCAGCAGGTCGAAGATGTAGATGCGCTGCCACTTGGGGTGCATGAACATCTCGCCTTCGTCGATGCACAGCAACATCGATTGCTCCGGGAAAGCCTGTTCGAACTCTCCAAAGGCCCTGGCCACCGCGCAGTAGAGAGACATCATGCTGGCTTGGCCGGAACTCAGCTGGGTGAAGGAGAACTGCAGCAACCCCAGGTTGCTCAATTCGGCATAGCTATGGGGGTATTGGCGGATGTGTTCTCCGACCTGCTGATCCAGGTAGCCAAGCCTGGACTTGCGGCTCCAGGAGTTGAGGTCGGCGAACAGCAACTTGACCATCACCAATGCGTACCTGGCCTTGGTCAATTGCTTAAGCAATGCAGGGTGCTCCGTTAGCTGCTCGAGGACAAATTCCGGGTCGCTCAGGGCCTTGCTCAGCCACGGGTGGTGATCCTGGACCAGCTCCTGCAATTCATCGATCAAGTCGTACAGGTTTTGTGCCGTGAGGCTTTCAGCCCCTTCCAGAATCGCATAGGACCAGATGAATTTCGCTTCACGCGAAGCGTTATGCTCCAACTCCAGCAGGCGTTTCTTCAGCTCGGGATCCAGTGCCTTGTGTGCCGAACTATCGGGACGATAAACCGTCATCAACTCCACCAGCGACACCGTCTTGAGCTTCAGCGTGACCTGGGCTTGGTCGACAAAGGTGACTCGTTCCTTGAGGTGGGGATAGGCCGTGAAGGCCGCCACCAGTTCCGACTCCACATCCTTGCCAAACCTGGGGCTGATATCTTTTACACCCAGGCGACGCAGGCGATTGCGCCGCAGCTTTTCAAAGGGCGAGGTGGTGTAGAACAGCGTCGAGAGGTTCGGCTGCGAGGCCTTCTGCCCCTGGTCAATCTCAAGTTCCGAATGCAGTTGAACGTCCTTGAGTGAGCTCCCCCGGGAAAGATGCAGCCCCTGCTCATCTTCCCAGAGCAGGCTGAGCTTCTCCTGCGGCTGCCACTTGGCCAGCGCCCGGCACAGTTCCAGCAACAGGGCGGTCTTGCCGCTGCCGTTCTCTCCATAGAGGGTGGTGAACGATGCCACTTTCAACGGCGATCGGGCTTGGCCAGCGCTCGTTGAGCGGCTGATCGTCAATCTAGGTGAGGCCTGCTCGAGCAAGGCAGAGGGTGGATGAACCACCGCCTCGTAGACATCGGTCAATGGCAGCACGGCACAAGTTCCGGAGTTGCCAACGAAGAACAGCACATGAATGACGGGGCGATTTGACGGCATATTCAATCCTTGGTGGTTATGAGCCGCGCCAAGGATCAGCTCCTCGGCACAGCGCTGGCAGCCTTCCTGGATGGCATTGGGCTAGCAGTTCGCGCTGCGCGCGCAGGTTCGCACAAGGGCAGGGCGGGGGGGAATAGGTTCAGCACCGTGGTAGGCGCAGACACAAAAAAGCCGCTGGCCTTGGCGGGACAGCGGCTTGTTTCAAGCAGTGCAGGCTCAGTGCTGCATCTTGCCGTGGTCCATCGAGCCATGGCCCATGGCGCCGTGGTCCGGTGCGTTGAGAGCACGAGCCTCGGCGTCGACCTTGATGGTTTCCTTCTCACCCTTGGCGTTTTCCACGGTCAGGGTCAGCGGTACCTTGTCGCCGGCCTTGATCTGGCCTACCAGCTCCATGAGCATCACGTGGTAGCCCTGGGTGTCCAGGCTGACCTTCTGGCCGGCCGGCAAGGCGATAGCCTGCACCTGCTGCATGCTCATCACGTCGTTGTGCATGCTCGATTGATGGATCTGCACGTTCTTGGCCACCGGCGACTGCACTTGCACCAGCTTGCTATCGCTGCTGGCCGTGATGTCCATGAAGGCGCCACTGGCGTGCTGGCCGGCGACGGTGGCGCGGACCCAGGCGTTGTCGACCTGGGTGGCAGCGCTGGCGGCGTTGGCCAGGCCCAGCAGGGAAGCCAGCAGCAGGGCAGATTTGAAACGCAATGAACGGGGTTGCAGAGTCATTAACAGACCTCCATGACGGTGAGCAGATCTTCTGCGCACTCCTGGGCGTTCAGGGACTGGGACAGGCCCAGGCGCAAGGTGCCGCGGGAGTCGAAGACGAAACTGGTAGCGGTGTGCGAAAGGGTATAGGTGTCGCCGCTGGGGATCTTTTCATAGAACACCCCGAATTCCTTGGCCGTGGCCGCGGTTTCTTCCAGGGTGCCGTACAGCGCCTCGAAGCTTGGATCGAAGGCCTTGACGTAGGCATCCAGCACCGCGGGAGTGTCGCGCTCGGGATCCAGGGTGATGAACACCACCTTGAGGCGATCGCCGTCACGGCCCATCAGCTTCTTGGCCTGCGCCGCGCGGGCCAGGGTCGTGGGGCAGACGGCCGGGCACTGGGTGAAACCGAAGAAGATCATCGGCATCAGGCCACGGTAGCTGGACAGCGATTTGGTTTCGCCCTGGGAATCGGTGAGCTTGAAGGTACGGCCGAGAATCTGATTGCTCAGGTCCTTGCCGTATTTGAAAGACAGCCGGGGACTATTGTCACAACCGGCCAGCAGGCCCAGGCCGAGTACTCCGGCGCTGGTGAGCAGCGTGCGGCGAGTCAGTAGAACACTCATGAAATAACGCCCTTTGAACAGCCAGACAGGCAAAAAACCCGCGCATGGTAACAAACGGACGAAGGACGCGGCGGGCTAATTAGACCAAAGCCTGCGGCCATCGGTCGCACTCCATGGCCGTTGCCGGGCACTCAGCCGCGCTTGTCGCCAGGGGGTGGCAACTGGCGCAGCCAGAGGGCGATGTCCTCTACCACGGTGGGCATGTGGCTTTGTCCGTGGTGATCGTCGAAGCGATGGCCCAGGCCGGGATAAGGCCGAAAATCCACTCCCGGGCGGGCGTCCCGGCGCAGTTGCTCGACCATAGCCATGACCGCCGGCACCGATACCGACTGGTCGGCCATGGCCTGGATGAGCAGCGCGGGGGTATGGCTGTCTTGCAGCAGGGCCAGTTGATCAAGTCGCAGTACCTCTTGCCACCAGCGGGCACCGTGGCCACTGGCTCGCAGGTCGGCCGATGGCTGCCCTTGCACCTGTTGGATGAAGGCCTGCAAACCCTGGCGCGCTTCGGCTTTTTCCGCCACCGGCAGATCGCTGCTATCGACGCTGTGCAACAGGTCGTCGGCAAACCACTGGCCACCGCCGTTGAAGGCCACGGTGGCATCGACGACACCCGGGCGTGCGGCCAGGGCATGGGCGATCACCGCGCCTTCGCTGCCGCCCAGGGCTATTACCGAGGCGTAATGGCGTTGTTGGCGCAGGTGCTGGATCACCGCTTGCAGGTCGTCCGTGCGCTGCGTCGGACTGTCGTGCTCCAGGTAGGCCTGCGGGCAATCCGCGCGTTCGGCGTCCTGGCTGTAGGGCAGGGTCGCCTCGAGCCCGTACTTTTCCACGGTCAGTACATCGGCCTCGGGCATCGCCTGGGCCAGGAGGGGGATGCTCGTTATATGGCTCACGCTGTTGCAATCCGAACCCTGGAGGATCACCAGCAGCGAGCTTGACGGCCCGGATGGCTGGCGTTGCTGCAGGTAATAGCTGATTGACGAGCCATCGGGCCGCAGCAGGTGCTGTGGCGCTGGTTCCCCGGCCCTGGCCAGCCCGCCAAGGCCCAGCAGCACAACGAGGATCCAGCGATGTGTACCGATCAAGACTCCACCGCAGCGATCTGCACCAGCGCCCGTACCGCGGTGCGGGTGGCCTGGGTCAGCGGTTGCGGCAGGCGATCGAGCTCGAACCAGGCGATCTCGCTGTGCTTGTGCGGTTCGAGGTTGCAAGGCGCCATGGCGGGCGCCGAAGCCAGGTACACCGGCGCCACCCAGTGTTCGCCGCGCTGCGGATCGATCTGGTCGACCACGCACAGCAGACTGACGCCTTGCAGCGTCAGGCCCAGCTCTTCGAGGATCTCCCGGCGCATGGCCTGTTCCACCGGCTCGAGCCAGTCGACCTTGCCTCCCGGCAGGCCCCAGTGCCCGGCCTCGGGGTCTCGCAGGCGCTTGACCAGCAGCAGTCGGCCGTCGCGCACGATGGCGGCGCCGCATCCCAGGCGGGGCTCTTGTGGCATGGCGGTTCTCCTTGGATGGATGGGGGGCGCGCTGGCGGCGTTGAAGGACAATATCGGTTAGCGGTATGACAACCATGCTGGGCTTTGTTGTTCATTTGTAATCGGCTGCGGCCAGACAACGACCAGTCAGCAGCGCAGCCCGACTCCCCACAGCCAGCAAGTGCGCACCAGCATCGCGCCCAGTACCCCCAGGGCCAGCAGGATGAGCATCGCCCCGGTGCAGCGCTCGAGCCAGGGCAGGACCCGGGAGAAGCGCAGGCGGAGCCGGCCATTGCCGATGGCCACGGCCACCAGCACATCCCAGGCCAGTACCACGCTGAACATCCACAGGCCGTAGGCCAGCTTCCAGCCGTTGTTGAGCCCAGCACCGACCAGCGATGCCAGGCTGGCGTAGAACAGCGCGTTCTTGGGGTTGAGGATGCCTGACAGGAAACCCATGCCCAGCCCGCGCCACCAGCCGGCCCGGTCCTGGCCATGGGACGTCACCGTGGTCAGCGAGCTGCCGCCGGCATGGCAGATGAACAGCCCGCCCACATACATCAAGTAGGCACAGCCGGCCACCTGGATCACCAGGAACAGCAGGCCGTCCGGGCGCAATACCGAGACTCCGGCAAATGCCAGGACGATGAATACGCCGTTGGCCAGGGCGATTCCCAGGCAGGCCCCGGTGGCCGAGCGCCAACCGGTGGCCATGGACATGCGGGCCACCAGGAAAAAATCGGGGCCGGGGGAGAGCAGGGCAAGAAAATGCGCGGCAGCCACCAGCAGGAACTGTTCGAACATGAGCAAGACTTCCACAGAGCAAGAGGGGCAGGAAGTCTGCTTGGCGCCACGGGCCGGGTATTGAAGAAAATTGCGCGGCCTCAGGCCTTGTACAGCCCTGGGGTGACGCCGACATGGGCCTTGAACACCCGCTGGAAGTGCGCCTGGTCGGCGAAACCCAGGCGTTGGGCCAGGGCCGCAGGAGCCTCGCCGGCTTGTAGCGAGGATCGGGCCTGGATGATCCGCTGGTTCAGCTGGAAGGCGTGGGGCGTCATTCCGGTGGCGCTGCGAAAGGCCCGGATCAACTGGTAACGGCTGATGCCGGCCAGTTGCGCCAATTCTGCCAACGGGCTTGTGGCTTGCGGGGCCTGGCGCAAGAAGGCCACGACCCGGCGGACTCCAGCGCTGGCCTGGGCAAGGTCGGCGGCCAGGGTGAGCGTCGGTTGTTCCCCGGTCGAGAAGCCACCGATGAACTCAATCAGCGCTGCTTCCTTGTCCTGCCAGCTGGCGGCGGAAAACAGCAACTCGTTGAGCCGGCAGAAGCCTTGATAGAGCCGCGGGGTGTCGTTGAGCAGGACCTGGCGCCTGGACCTGGCCGCAGCGCCGGGCTGTTCCTGGCGCAGGGCCTCCACCCAGGCGGCATCCAGGTGCAGCATCTGGTAGCTCCAGGCCGTGCCTGGGTGGGGGTTGCAAGCGTGCACGCAATCGGCCGGAACCCACACCACGCTGCCGGCGCGGATCAGCGTCGGCCCCGCAGAGGCTCCCGTGAAGATGCTTTCGCCACGGTCCACCGCGCCGATGGAGAGCGTGGGATGACTGTGGGCCTTGTAGTTGGCGCGGCTGTCGCAGGCCCTTCGACTCTCGACGTAGGGCAGCTGTGGATCGCGCCAGAACTGGGTAGTGCAAGACATCATCAACAGGGCCTGGGCAGGGGGCGGGCGATCAAGACTAACGTCGATCGGCGCCCGGCAGAAGCTCGCTCGCCGAGGTTTCCGAGGCCCAGGTCAGTGGCCATTGGGCTTCAGGCTATCGAAGAAGTCGCGGATGATCAGTTTCATTTCGCCCGCGGCCTGGGGCTTGTCCCGGGCATCCTTGATGCTGATGGCCGCCTGGGTGAGGAAGCCGTAGACCAGGTTGGTCAGGTTGTTCGGGTCGTAGGGCTTGACCCGTCCGGCGGCATGCAGCTCATGCATCAGCTTGGCGATGTGGTGCAGGGTGTAGCGTGAGTCGATGGCTTTCCAGTCTTCCCAGCCCAGCACGCTGATCACTTCCTGCAACGACAACAACCGCTTGCGCTGGCGCATCACGGTATCGATGAACGCCGTGGCCAACTGTTGGGCCCGCGACCAGGGATCATCTGTCGCCGGCACCTGGTCCAGGGCCTGGGCGATCATGCGCATCTGTTGCTCATAGCACTGGGCGAGCAATTCCTTCTTGTTGGCGAAGTGGTGGTAGAACGCCCCCTTGGTCACCCGCGCCTGGCTGGCGATGCTGTCGATGGAGACCCCGGTGTAACCGTGGGCGATGAACTGCTCACGGGCGCTGTCCAGCAGGGCATCGCGGGTCAGTTCGGAGTTTTCCTGTTGCCGGCTCTTGACATTCATACTCATGCCTTTTTACATACTGTCGGTATGTGATGCTAGCACGCAGCGCTCGCAAGTACAGGGCGCTGTTTCATTCAGGTTCGTCCAGGAATGCAGAGGTATCCATGCTGAAGATGAAAACCCGTTGTCAGGCCTGCGCCAGCGCCTTGAGCGATAGCGGCGGGGCGTACATCTGCTCCTATGAATGCACCTTCTGCGAGCCTTGTGCCGTGCGGTTGGCCTATTGCTGCCCTAACTGCGCCGGCAACCTGGTGCAACGGCCCTTGCGCACTCGCAAGCCCACCCGGGTGCTGGTCGATCGCTTGTTCAAGCGGGGAGTGCGGACATGAGCCGAGAGGTGGAGATTCAATGCGCCGACGGTGTCTTGCTGCCGGGTGATTACCATGATGCGCAGGGGCCGGCGCAGGGAGTGATCCTGGTGTCCGGCGCGTTGGGCGTGCGGCGCGGCTTCTACCGGGCTTTTGCGGACCTGGCCGTCCAGGGTGGCTTCGATGTGCTGCTGTACAGCTATCGCGGGGCACAGGATGAGCTGCCATCGAATGTCCGATGCTCCCTGGCCGACTGGGGCGTACAGGATATCAGCGCCGCCATCGAGTTCTGCAGTGCCGAGCGTCCGGCCTTGCCGCTGTACTTCATCGGCCACAGCATCGGCGCCCAGTTGCTCGGGTTATCTCCTGCGGCGGGGCAGTTGCGTGCAGCAGCCTTTATCTGCGGGTCGTTCCCCTATTGGAAGCGCTGGACGGGTCTCGAACGGCTGCGCATGGGCTTGCTGTTCGGCCTGTTGATTCCGCTGGTTGCCAGGTTCAGCGCGACGTTTCCGGCACGGTTGCTGGGCCTGGGCCACCAGAATTTGCCCAGCCGGCTGATGCTCGAGTGGTCACGCTGGGTTCGCGAGCCCGACTATCTGCTGGCCGAGCGTTTCGGCCTGGCCCGGCGGGGTGGTTACGAGGGCCTGGCGATCCCCCTGGTCAGCTGGGTGTTCGATGATGACAACTATGTGCCCTGGGCCGCCGCGCAGCGGATGCATGACGCCTACCCAGCGGCCGCGCTGCAGGTCAAACGCACTCCACGCACCGCCGGAGCGGTGGGGCACTTCG
This sequence comes from Pseudomonas sp. B6(2017), assembly GCF_002112765.1. Lineage (NCBI taxonomy): Bacteria > Pseudomonadati > Pseudomonadota > Gammaproteobacteria > Pseudomonadales > Pseudomonadaceae > Pseudomonas > Pseudomonas sp. B6(2017). The sequence goes on from NZ_NEIQ01000011.1 coordinate 234,222, forward strand.
GCTTCTTCCGCAGTGCGGCTTTGCAGGGCGAACTGCTGCAGCAACTACGGAGTTGCTCAGGCTAGGCAATGCCAGCGGCGGGCTGCGGCAAGTCGATCACCGCCAGCATGTCGTCACCATCCTCGTCCATGCCGGTCTCTACGAAACCGAAACTGGAATAGAAGTTACCGGCTATCGGGTTGCGGGGGTGGTAGCAGATCTCGATCTGCGCCAGGCCCTGGATTTGCTGCAGTTCCTCGAGCAGCAGGCCCAGGGCCTGACGGCCAATGCCGCGGTTCTGATGCTGTTTGTCCACCATGAAGCGCCAGATGGAGACTTTTCCCGGGCTCTCGGCGCTCCACAGGAACAGGCCTACGGGTTCGTCCCCATGGTAGATGGCGCGTGCGCTGCAAGTGGGGTTATAGCTGGCCTGGACCAGCGACCAGAGGTTGGATGCGACGTAGTCTTCCTGTTCCTCGAACACTTCAAGGTCGCAGATTCGTTCGTAGTTGGATTGATCGACTGCGGTGAGCTGTACCTTGGACACCTTGGATTTCTCTTTGGCTGGCGGGGGAGCAACATACCAAAGGTTTAGTTCTGCCGCGCAACTATTGGTGATGAAAAGTGCGGGCTAGAGCGACAACAGTCGAGCTGGCAATACGGATAATTAGTACCTTCTGATATATATAATTTTCCCTGGTTGGTAAATTTTGCCATGCTTGGGCCAGCATACCGTTCATCGAATAATCATGCGTCCATAAGAAAAAAACAGCCATTGCGCATCGGGCTGATCTAAACAAAGATGGGCATTCAACACCCTCGGCTAGTACTGAAACGATACATCTTGTTTTGTGAAATTTTTCCTTGACATGCCTGTAATTCCAAGCGGAAGGTATAAGCAAGAGGTCTGGTCCTGGCTCTTTTGTAAATCTAAATTTTTAGCTTCACTGAGTATGTAGAGCTTAATTAACCATATAGTTAAAGTTTCGCCAAGGGACTGTATGCGACCTGCCCAAGGGGTTGGTTATTAATGGATAAAGGAAATATCAAGATGAAGCTGTCGACGTTTTCCACTCCTATTAATGAGCGTTATTTTGAAGACTATATCGAAGGCTCGGTATTCGAGTATGGTCCATTGGACGTCGGTGAATCCGAGATCATAGAGTTCGCCAGGCAATTCGATCCGCAAATGATGCATCTCGATCCACAGGCCGCGGCGAGTGGTCCTTTTCAAGGGTTGATTGCCAGCGGATGGCATACGCTGGGCCTGATGATGCGCCTGTTCGTTGATAACTATCTATCCTCCGTAGCCAGTCGTGCCTCCCCTGGGGTCGATGAGATACGCTGGTTCAAGCCTGTCCGTCCTGGTGATCAACTGCGGTTGCGGATTTCGATCCTGGAAACCAGGCGCTCTCGTTCCAAGCCCGATCGGGGCCTGGTTATCTCCCTGCTCGAAGGCATCAATCAAGACGGTGAAGTCGTGGCGAGCGTCAAGCCGATGAACTTCCTGGCACTACGCGACCCTGTCGCTCAATAGAATTCCTATTTCAAATCCTGTTATTTGGTACAAGGGAGATTATTCCTTGTCGCTGACTCGACATTACTAACCTGAGCATTTCAACTAATGCACTATAGTGAGGTGAGAACATGCCAACCAGAGCAGATATCGATAGTGTCGTGAACCAATCATTGGCCGAGAGCATTGCCAGTCAAAGCAATGGCCTTTCGGTTGAAGACATGAGCAAAGTAACCATATATGGAGTGGATGGCCTGTTCGACTCCCTGCAGTTGGTGACATTAATGATGCGGATCGAAGAGTTGATCGCCGACAAATATGATTTGTCTGTATCGCTGACGTCGGATCGTGCTATTTCGCGAAAAGTCAGTCCTTTCCAAAATCCATCGACGCTGGTCGAGTTCATCATGGAAGAGATCCCCGCTCTAGAAGTTAGCTAGGAAGCCTTCATGCTGATCCTCGTTACGGGAACACGTACCGGACTAGGTCGAATGTTGGTCAAGCATCTGATCGGGAAAGGGCATACGGTCATTGGTTGTAGTCGCAGGGAAGGAGCCAGGATGCCTCCCGGCTACACACACTTCAATGTTGACCTGACTGAATCAAGGTCTGTTTCAGCAATGTTCCATGTAATAAGGAAGCGCTATGGCTTTATCGATGCGTTGATCAATAACGCGGGTGCATCCGTCATGGAACCATTTCTGCTGAGCGATTTGGACAATACAAAAAAACTCTACGATTTGAATGTGTTTTCAGTAATGCAGTGCTGCCGCGAGGCGGTGAAGTTACTCAAGAACAGTAGTGGTTCGGGGGCAATACTGAATATCTCTTCAGTCGCCACCTTGTTTTCCCTGGAAGGGCAACTCGCCTATGCAACCAGCAAGGCAGCGATAGAGCAGTTCACTCGTTCTCTAAGCCGGGAAATCGCCCCCTTGAATATTCGCGTGAATACCCTGGGATTGCCCCCGCTGCGAACAGCGCTTACCAGGACCCTGGACAAGGACAAGATCGAAGCACTCATTGCCCGCCAGGCCATCAAGCGACCCTGTGAGTTCCAGGATGTGGTCGGGCCGGTGGAGTTCCTTATTTCCGAGGCGTCGGGCTTCGTATCAGGCGAGACGCTCTATCTAGGAGGGGTCAGATGATCAACGCAGGTTGGCTGCGCGGCCTGGAAGCTAGAGGTGTTCGTCGAGCACTGGTTGATGGGGAAGTCGCGCTTTCGTACATGCAGGTAGCGCAGAAGGTCAGGGATCTGGCCACGCACTTCATTCAGTCCGGCATCGCGCCTGGGCACGTGGTGCTACTGCATGGGAATTATTCGGCCAATGGAGTCCTGGCCTTGCTGGCCCTGGCTGCCATCAAGGCCATCGTTGCGCCGGTTACGAACCTGACGCCCTCGGTCGAGGAAACTCTGAAGGTTTCCTGTGATGCAAGTTTCATGATCAGGGCCTTTGAGGATGTGGTCGTCGAGTCTTGCTCCGGCCAGTCCCGGCACCTTTTGTACTCCTCTCTCAAAGCCCGTGGGGCCGCTGGGTTGATCCTGCTTTCCAGCGGCAGTACCGGCAGACCGAAGGCGATTCTGCACGACCTGGACAAACTGATCGCTGAAAAGGACAAAGAGTCCAGGGGGCGGCAGCTTGTGGTCATCCTGTTTCTGATGTTCGACCACATCGGCGGCGTGAATACTTTAATCAACATATTGTTTTCCGGTAATTGTGCGGTCGTGGTCAGGGAGAGAACACCGGATGCCGTGTGCCGGGAGCTGGAGTTGCAGCAGGTGCAGGTCTTGCCTGCCAACCCGACATTCCTGAACTTGTTGCGCCTTGGGGATTTCCACCAACGCTACGACTTGTCGGCATTAAGACTCATTACCTACGGCACGGAAGCCATGCCAGCCCAGCTTCTGGTCTATTTGCGAAAAATATTTCCACGGGTGCGGCTGCTCCAGACATTCGGCACCTCTGAAACAGGAATAGCCGGGACACAGAGCGCTTCTTCGCAAAGCACGCGTTTCAAGATCGTCGATGAGAGTTTTGAACATCGCATTGTCGATGGCGAACTCCAGTTGAAGTCACCGAGCCAGTTCCTTGGTTATCTCAACGTCGAAAATACTTCGCTGACAGAAGATGGTTGGTTCCGCACCGGGGACCTGGCCGAGTCGGGCAGCGATGGAGAGATACAGATCCTCGGGCGGATGAACGAGGTGATCAACGTCGGCGGAGAGAAGGTCCTGCCGATTGAGGTCGAGTCCTTGCTTCTTGCATGTCCACTGGTCCAGGACTGCCTCGTATACGGGATCAGCAACGCTATTACCGGCCAGGCGGTAGGGGTGAATGTAAAACCGGCATACCCCATCAGTGCCGAGGGCTTGAGAAAGGCAACCATGGATTTTCTCGCAGGCAAGCTGGAGCGATTCAAGATGCCCGTAAGAGTCAGGATGGTTGATGAAATTGCTGTTTCGGAGAGAGCGAAAAAGAAACGCAACGTCGAGCGTTAATTGCGACTTGAAGGAGAACAGGAATGTTACCAGGCAATGTAGTCATCATTGGTGGTGGACCGGCCGGGTCTGTGGCGGCACTGACTCTGCTTAAGTTGGGACACAAGGTCACGATCTATGAAAAAGAGACTTTTCCCCGGTACAGGATTGGCGAGTCATTTCTTCCTGGGACCATGTCGATATTCAACAGGTTGGGCCTGCAGCCACTCATCGACGAGGCCCGGTTCGTCAAGAAACCCTCCGCGACCTTTCTCTGGGGACAAAACCAGCCGCCATGGACTTTTTCCTTTTCAACCCCGAAGAGCACCGCTGAATGGGTTTTCGATCATGCCATCCAGGTCAAGCGAGAAGTGTTCGACCATTTACTCCTGAAGGAAGTCATGGCCCGAGGTGGGACGGTCCACGAGGGGGCGGCGGTAACCCATGTCGATTTAAGCGATCCTGAGAGGGTCATTCTGGAAGTGCGCCAGGGCGATGCATCCTCGACGGTTTCTGGTGACTATCTGATCGATGCTTCAGGTGCCAACAGCATTCTCGCCCGGCAACTGAAAATTCGTCGTTATGACGAGTTCTATCGCAATCTTGCTGTGTGGTCGTATTTTTCCTGCCCGGATCCGTTTCAAGGAGACCTGCGCGGTACGACCTTCTCGATAACTTTCGAAGATGGTTGGGTGTGGATGATTCCGCTCGAGGGGGATATCTACAGCGTTGGTGTGATCGTCGATATCAGCAAGGTAGGAGAGATAAAGGAGGTGGGGCCGGATGAGTTCTACAGGCGCACGCTGGCCAAGTGCATACGCGCCAAAGAGTTGCTGGGCGATTCGGAGCAGATCGAACAGGTCAGGGTCGTTCGTGATTGGTCATACGACACCAGCACCTTTTCCAGCGGGCGTTTCTTTCTTTGCGGTGACGCTGCCTGCTTTACCGATCCGTTGTTTTCGCAGGGCGTGCATCTCGCGTCCCAATCCGCTGTTTGCGCGGCTTCAGCGATCGATTATCTGTCCCGGCATCCAAGCGAAAGCACACAGGTCCATGAGTGGTACAAGAGCACCTATGGCGAAACCTATGAGCAGTACCACGAATTCCTCGCCTCTTTTTACACCTATGCCTCTTTCACCGAGCCCGATTCCGAGTTCTGGAACAAGCGCAGGATAGTGGAGAGCGAGGATGATCGTTTCAATCGCCGTCAATGGTTCGACCAACTCACTGACAAGGCAGGAGGGGAGGAGTGGGCGATCTCGGACTTCAAGGACCGGGCATCTACGATGATCGCCCTTGGACGACACCAGCGCAGTGAACTCTCCGATGAATTTTCCGATGCGGAGCTGACGCCAATGAGGGTCGGCTGGATTGGCAAGTTGTTGAAGCAGTTGTCCAGCATATCCGAGTTCAGCTGGAACGGCGGGACGGTCACCTTACAGGATTACTACAAGGTCAATCCGCTGGATTTCAGGCTTGAACCCAAGGAAGTGCTATCAAACGGCGAGAGGCGCATGACCAAATATGCTGCCAACTCCAAGGTCAGGGAAATATTTTCCGACTTGATCAAGGAGAAGTTCGACTACAAGACCTTGATCAGCCGATTGAATGCAGCTGGTTACTCCGAACATGCCTTGCAGATGGTCATACGCCTTTTCGAGGCAGGCCTGTTGTCCGGGAAGAACATGCTGGGAGAAAAAGTGCATATACAAGACCGTCTGAGATTCGATGGCGTAGGCATTGAGTACGAAGTTTGAATCAAACTACCGATCGTCATGTGTTCCCGAGCGCGGTGCCCAGGGGGAATGACGACTGATCTGTTTCGGACATTTTCAATATCCCGGAGAACCAGATGAAGCTCGATCAAGAGTTTGAGAAACACTATTCCAGGCCAGACCTTGAACAGAAGATTTTCTCTGCACTGCGCGTCAGCGGGAAAGATCCGCAAAGGCTGAATCTAGAAGACCTGGCGCCGGTGGATGAAATTCACATCGGCGGGCGTCAAGCGACTGCCGACCTGGCCGACAAGTTGGGGCTCCACGAGGATATGAAGGTCCTTGATGTCGGCTGCGGGTTGGGTGGGGCAACACGCTACTTTGCCAGTACCTTCGGTTGTGAAGTCCATGGCATAGACTTGGCTCCCGACTATATCAATGCGGCCTCTACACTGGCTGCCCGTATAGATGGAGGGCTGAAGGTCAGTTATCAGCAGGCTAGCGCCCTGGCGCTGCCCTTTCCCGATGACTTCTGCGATGTGGTGACCATGTTGCACGTGGGGATGAACATCGCTGACAAGCCGCGGCTATTCGAGGAGGTCCGCCGAGTACTGAAACCTGGCGGCAAGCTTGGGATCTACGATGTGATGCGGGTCGGGGAGGGCCAGATGCTCTATCCGGTTCCCTGGGCATCGAATCCTAGTACGGACTTCGTCGCCCCTCTGGCTGAATACCTCGGGTATCTGAAGCAGGCGGGGTTCACGGTGATCAGCGAAACGGACCGCTGGGAGTTCGGCGTGGCGTATTTCGATGATTTGAGGAGCCGGAACCTGGAGCAAGGGGTATCGCCACTTGGACTGCATATTTCATTCGGCGCCACTGCCATGCGGCAGATGGTCAATATTTCAACGCTGATAAAAACACGGGTACTCAGTCCCGTTGAACTTGTCTGCAAACTAGTCGAATGAGGCCGGCCATGACTGATCATGGAAACTTGTATTTCGAAGACTTTGCCAAAGGACAGGTCTTCGCGTTGGGCAGTGCGCAGGTGACGGAAACAGGCATCATCGATTTTGGTCGTGAGTTCGATCCACAGGCATTCCATATCGATCCTGTCGCCGCGCTGGATTCACCCATGGGCGGGCTGGTCGCCAGCGGCTTTCATACGCTTGCCCTGAGTTTCCGACTCTTCATCGACTTGGGATTGCTCAGGGCTTGTAGCGTGGGCGGCGCAAGCTTGAATGATGTGCGCTGGCTAAAAGCGGTGCGTCCAGACGATCTCATCAGTGGAGCGGTAACGGTTCGCGACGTGCGCAATATCCCCTTGCCCGGTAATCGGGGCCTTGCGCAGTTTTCGTTCGAGATCATCAATCAGGCACAGGAGCGTGTCTTGTCCTACCTGGCCACGATTGTACTGAAGGGGCGAGAGTCCTAGCGGTTGGGTCGAGCCAGGTAACAGCGCAGGCGAGGGTGGGGTTACATCAGGGCCAACTCCATATCCCAGCAGTCCAAGCCGGGTCCATGGCCGTCGGGCGTCACTTTGCGCAGCACGAAACCCAGCCCGGCATAGAAACCCTGGCTGTGCTGGCTGGTGCTGATGCGCACCGCGCGGGCCAGGCCTTGCTCGCGAATGGCTCGTAGCCGGGCTTCGGTCAGCAGGCGCCCAATGCCCTGGCCGTGCAGCGCCTGGTCGACCATGCCCCAGCACAGGCTGGCGGTGCCTGTTTCGGGGCGCAGGGCATGACCACCACAGGCCACGATCCGCCCGTCGCGTTCGATGACCAGCAGGTTGGCTGTCGAATGTTCGAGGAAGTGCAGGAAGTCCGGGCGCTCCAGGGGATCGAAGAAGGCCGGGGTATTGCTGTCGAACAGTTGCAGGCAGGCGTCCAGGTCGTGTTTGGTGAAAGGACGTATGAAGGTCATGGCGCTCATGCTCGGCGAAAGATCCCGGATATTCGGGATCTTTCGCCGGTGCGGTCAAGTGCGGTGATCGAAGAAGTGCCCCATCAGCTTCAACAGCGGCCGGCGACGGTTGGTCCAGGCGAAATCCCACTCGCTGACCTGCGAATCCCCTGGATGATGCTCATGCTCGTGCAGCAGTTTGTGGGCTTCGGCCAGCCGGTACCAAGGCACCGAGGGGAAGGCGTGGTGCACGATGTGCAGGTTGAAGTTGAGGATGATGAACCGCGACCAGAGCGGCAGGTTCTTGCAGTCGTGGGACACGACATCCTGTTCCCAGTACTGCAGGCGGTCGGCGTCCTTGGCTTGCAGCGGCGCCTCGGCGTGGTGCGGCAGGTTCAACAACTCCACCATGAAGAACAGAAACAGCCAGATGATCAGGTAGAACATCACCAGGTCAGCCAGGTGTCCGAAGTACAGCGCGACCCCGGCCACGGCGAGGTAGGCCACCAGGTACAGGCGGGCGAAGCGGATTTCCTTGAGAATCCGCGGCGAGTTGTCGCCCTTGGCCCGGGCGATGAACGGTGCCCGCCAGTTCAGCAGGAAATGGTTGGCCGCGATCATCGGGATCCAGTGCTTCCACATGAACTCCAGGGTTCGTTCCTGCTTCTTGGTCATGACCGAGAACTTCTCGATCATGCCGCGGTTTTCCGGATCGTTGAGGGGGTGGGAGGTCCAGGTGTGGTGGGCCGTGTGGAAGCGACGGCGAACCAGGAAGGGCAAGGCGATCAGCCAGCCGTTGCAGTGCCCGATGAAGTTGTTGACCCGACGGTTCTCCGAAATTGCGCCGTGCAGGGCCTCATGCAGGATCAGGTAGATCTGCAGGGTGGCGACGCCAGCCAGCACCAGGCCGAGCAACTGCAGCCCGGTGGATGAACTGAGCCAGAGGTTCCAGGCCAGTACCAGGACCAGCATATCGGCGACCCACAACATTACGGTCCAGGGCTCCTTGGCGCCGTCGGGGATCTGTTTACGGACGTTAAGCCATTGTTCTTTTGTCACTTGCTTGACTCTCCAATAATCATCCGAAGGGATGCAGGGCTCGATGGATCAGTTGTCGATGCGCGCAGCGTGGCCGGGCCGGATGCTGCACAGGTTGTCGCCCAGCCTGGCGTAGGCCTGGTCGAAGAAGACGACTTCCTCATCGAAACCATGGCTGCGCGGGGCCTGGTCGAACTTGTGCCACACCAGGTTGATGCAGTCGTAGCGGGCGCCGCCTTGCAGGTGCCAGGCCGGCAAATAGGCGGTCACCGCATAACCCTGCCGCATCAGGCCACCGAGCAGTTCCAGCTTGTCGGCCAGTACATGAACGCTCACGTACTCGACATCCTTGTGCGCTTGTACAAGTGCCTCGAGTTCCTGCAGCACCTCGCGCTCCGAGGGATAGTTGCCCGAATGCCCGGACACCATCAGCGCATTGGCCTCATGGTCCTGGGTGTAGAGCAACTGGCCGTGGCGCTCGGTCCCCGGGGCACCGCTCAGGCAGGTGTTCGGATAGGCGCCCAGTACCGGTTCCATTTGCAACGAGGCGTACAGGTACTGGCTGATGAAATCGCTGCCCGAGGATTTGGCATACCAGGGGGCGATATGAACGAAACCGTCCCGGGCCGGCGGGTGGATGGCGGTCAGGTGATATTCGCGGATGCCGTCGACCTTGTTCGGGCCGCCGTCATGGCCCACCAGCACTGCCGGCTTGATCTTGCCCATCACCGAATGGATGGCGATGTTGCGGGGGGTGTAGTAGCCCAGCTCCATGGCATCGGGCCGATGATCTTCCAGGCAGAGCCTGATCAGGTTCGAGATCGCACCGCCGCGGCGCGCATCCGGATGGATCACCCCATGGCCGACTTCCCAGGACTGGTTCCAGGGACGCCGGGTGATGCAGACGCAACCCAGCAGTGCGCACTGGTTCTCGACGACGAACCAGCGCTGTTGATCGGAGTTCATCGCGTTGCGGATATACACCGGGCTCTGGCACGGATGGGTCGTGTGCCCATAGATGGACTGGAACAGCTTCGCAAGGCCATCGATGTCTTCGAGGGTGCCCGGGCGAAATTCAAATGCATCGGCTTTGGAATCGATGTTCAAGGGCATGGAAACAGGCGTTTCCAGATAGCTTGTCGTGGTCATTGCACACCAGGTGGCTTTGTTCGGGGCACGTGAAGGCGGTGACTGCCTTGGGGCATGTCACGGCTCGTGGATAGACGCTTGAAGTGTGGGGCTAACGGCCGCCATCGCGTCGTGAAAGACGCAGGCAAGAGGTGAGGGCGGTCAACGACAGCTCGCTGGGTTGCATATCAACCGCGCTGTACTGGCAATGGGCGTCGTCCTTGATGGGGTACATCTGTAGCTCCTGTCCATGATTGGATAGCTGTGCCGGCAACTGGACTCCTTCCAATTCGCCGCGGCTGCACTATAGGTTGCCGACACGCATCGGCATATGTGACCAACCGGTCGCTGTCCCGATAATCCCTGTCTTTTTGGTCACTTTTAGTCGCTTCGCTGCAGCATGGGAAAAACTGCAAGTGAATCAAGGTGTTGAACTTCAGGGAGGGGCAGGGGGAATGCCCCTCGGTAAGGTCGTTGCCAGCCAGGAACCTGCTACGCGAATTATTCGCACAACAAGGGGCCAAAGGCAGCGTGCGCGGGTAGGGCACGTCTAATAATCAGTCGACTGAGCCGTGAAGTAAAAAAGGGTGAGAGGAATAGTTTCAGGAATATATTGGCGTTAGATTGATAGCTAATATAGAAGGCGCTGTTAATGCATGAAGTGCAACTTTGAAGACTTATTTGGTTGCGCTGACTCACCGGAGCTTATAACAGGCTCTGGTGCGTGTTCACGCACCAGAGCGCCCTGATAACTACCACTGGCCGCTTGCAAGGCAGCCGACAATTTCCCAGCCGCTATATTCCCACCAGGAATATCGTTCATCGGAACAACTCCTGGCCAAACTAGCCAACTTGATTTCGCCAGCTGCTTTTTGGGTTCCGAAAGGAGTTTCGGCAGTAGCGGTAACCTGGTTGACGGTTAGGGGAGGCTTGATAGTGGTCGGGTGCACGGAAGCGTTCGCGACACTTGCGGTGAAAGCGACGGCCGCTGATATAGCGATAACGGTTATGAGCTTTTTCATGTTCGATTCCTTTCAGTTATCTGACATGAGGCTTATGCATTAGCCTGACCTGCTTTTTATCAATGATCCGAAACAGATCGGGCACTCGCGCAGGGGGCGCCATGGAAGGCTAACACCATGACGCCTTGCCCACAGTCGCTCAAGGGAGCTATTGACAAGCAGGTAGAAGCCTGAATTTTTCATGGATAGAGTTAACCAAGCTGGGACAATTCATTCAGCTTAGTTTCCCGGTGGACGAACTTGATAAAGATCGGATCAAAGCTATCCTCACCAAGTAATTTCATAATGCGTGTTGAATACTTGGGCAGGAGCCAAGAACCATGACAGGGAAAGATTTGGTTGATGCAATAACAGGTAACCCATTACTGATGGGCTTGAAGGATTGTCCTGCAGTGCCAGCTCAAATGAGCTGCGCTGTCTACGGAAAGGTGCAAGATGACGTTGGAGATGATGTCATCAAGAATGATTCGAAAATGAAATACCAAATTGAACAGGCACTGTTATTTCGCGGTGATAACTCACAGACAGCTGTTTGGCACTTTCTTGTTACGGGATCAGCAATCCATCACTTTGTCGTTATCCCGTGGTACAAGTCGTCAGTCGGCACAGTGTATACGGTGTTCATGGCCTACGAGAACCAATACTCGGTGGACGCATATGTCAAGCATCTCAGCCCGGCCCCTGGCGCGGACAAAGGATACAAGGAGCATTGGACGGCAAGTGGGCTAAGTACGATGCTCTCTGGCTTGCTAACTAATAGCAACGCCTGGGAAGAGTATTTTGGCCATGTTGGAGAAGCCCAGGCAGATGCAATTCATTACTATAAATACAAAATCACAGCATTAAGCACTGCAGTTTCCAATGTGAATCAATTTAAGAAACTCTGCGCGAAGGCTACTTGACCAAGGCGAGAGCCTGAATACCAAGGAAGGAACTTCAGGTGTTGTCGCTCGCACGAGTGATGGGCACTTCGCTGGCCGACCATTTATTCTAGGTGATGGAGGACCCAGGCCAATCTCTGTCCGGAGATTGCCTGGGTTACTCCAGGTTGTCATCATGCTCGCCTTTGAATACTCCAAGAGACAAGGAAAGTTGTAATGCCCATTTATCTGGCAGCTGAAAGCGAATTGAAGGTAGGCCAAGCCCTGGTGTTGGAGGCTCCTGCCGAGGAAGGTTCCTTCGTCGTGGTTTTTGAAGATGATGGTGACACCGGTTACTTCTACGCATTGGATACCGCGGCCGAGGGCAACCCGATCCACGATGCGCTGCATATCTACAATGCCGGCGATGTCAGTGACAGCCACAAGCCATCGACGATGAAAATCGGCTGGGCCGTCGATCACCGCAAGGCGGTATTGCTGATCAATGATTTTCCTCATGCGGTGTTTGATTTCGATGCCAAGCAAGGATATTGCAGATCGGGATTTCCACCGCAGGCTGGCAACGGCTGGTCCGAAGGCGGTCACCAGTGGGACGACGCAGCACTAGATCTGTTTGCTTGATCAAACGCCTGGCATCGCCAGGCGTTTCACATAGAGGTACGGATGGAAGCTGGAAGGTCAGAAGCTGTGAAAAATTCTTGAATCTGGGAGCGCTCATAACTACATGATTTATAATGATATTTTTGTATTTAGTCATTAAAAAAGGAAAAGCTAAAAAAACTGTTCCTTTTCAAATCTCTCAATTTTACTGTTTTTTAATTACCAAAAAAACGCCTAAGTGACTGAGCCAATAAGAGTTATTTCCTGAAGCTTCGGGAAATTTTTCTTTGCCCCCAAATTTTTAACTTTTACCTTTTTTAAAAATCATATCTACGTAGCTTGGTATTATACGTGGATAATAACTTTCGATTAGAAAAAAACTCGCGCTACTCTCTTTTAAGGGGTGTGCTGCATGCAAAAAAATGGGTATTTTTGAGGCTCGCTTTCGACTGCGGGGTGAGCCAATGAAAGAAAGAAAAAATAAGGGGAAGTGTAGCGATGAATTGGAGCTTCAGGAGCTTGAAGAAGCCAAGCATCGAAATAAAATCATTAAAAAGTACATAGACAAAGAAATAACCTACCAAAGCGCATTAGGCCTTATCCCTTGCTCGAAAACCACCTTTTATAGACTTCTTCATAAATATGATGGAGGAGATAATTCGACGGCGCTCTTGAGTACCGGAAGGGGGCGGAAAAAGGGTGAAAGTCAGTTAGCAAAAAAGGTTGAAGTTGTTATTAGGGTGGCTATAAAGAGAAAGCTCAATAGTAGAGGCGCGGGGCCCTCCGTAGTATGGAGAGAGGTGAGGGATCGGTGTATTGAAGAAAGTCTACCAGTTCCTAGTTTGAGCGCGGTTGCCCAAAGAGTGAGATCTATCAGCCCGCTGGAATTGCGAAAATTGAAGTATGGTGCAGCGGACGCTTACGATAAATTAGGAATGAAACCTGGACGGCTTAAATTAAGTAGGCCGTTAGAGGTCACGCAAATTGATCACACTCTAGTCGATATAATTTTATGTGATGATGATCGCGTACCACTGGGTAGGCCATGGCTCACTGTACTGATAGATGTCAAAACTAGAGTGATTTTGTCCTATTATCTGTCTTGGCATAATCCGTCATCTGTGTCGGTTGCCGCAACCATAGCTTTCGCCGTAGCAAATAAAGAGCATTATCTAGCCACCATAGACTGTGCGCATATTAAGTATCCATTTTCTGGAAAGCCAGAGGCTATTAACTCGGACAATGCGAAAGAATTTAAATCGCTTAGTATGGTGAAAGCATGCGAAAAAAACAACATATCTCTGAATTGGAGGCCGTATGGAAAGAAGCACTACGGAGGGCACGTCGAACGGTTGATTGGCACACTTATGGGCGAAGTACATTTTTTACCAGGTACGACATTTTCTAATACTTTACGTAGAAAAGGGTACCCGAGTGATAAGAAATCATGCATGACCTTCATGGAGTTGTCGAAGTGGTTTGCTAGGCAGGTTGCGATTTATCATAGTACGGTGCATTCAGGGATAAAGTGTACTCCCGGAGATGCCTGGCTCGATTACTTTGGCGATCAAACACCTAATACCCTTACTAATAAAGAAAAGGCTGAATTAACTATAGATTTTCTTCCGCAAGCTCGGCGAAGGGTCACTTCAAAGGGGCTGCGCTTTAAAAATAGTTATTATTATGGTCCGGAACTGGTGCCTTTTGCTGGGCTGGCATTGTTAATAAAGTACAACCCTTTATCCATGAGAAGGATATGGGTGCGCTTAAATAACGAGTATATCAGCGTTCCATTTTCAGATCTTACTGAGAACGATAAGGTTTTAGAAGCTGCCCGTATTAGCTCGCTTTCTCAGCAAGAAAAATCAAAAGTCAGATGGATGACAGAAGGCGAAAGAATAGTGCTTAAAAGAGAATCTGATGAGCTTGTAGTGAGCGCGAAAACGTCCGCCAAAAGGGAAAGGCGACGGCAGGCAATTGAAAAAGAGCATGGCCCCAAAACAATAGCAGTGCCTAATGTTGAATTTAATTATGATTATTCAAAAAAGCCTATTCCGTTCAGTAGTGAGGACTAAATGAACCTATCACATATAAAAGAGTCTAGGAGGTCGCTTGCGTTGTTAGGGGTTTCTGAAAGGATAGAAAGTATAAATAAAAGAATCTGGGTTGACTGTCCGCAGTGTTCGAGGGTGGAACGCGTAATTGAAAATATGCTCAACGCTGATGGCTTGTCTCCTGCTCCCTGTTTACTTGTTTGTGGTGAGGGCGGAGCTGGAAAAACTAGTATTATAAATAGGATTAAAAAGAAGCAGTCTTCGCTCGAAGAGTTAATTGCATTTACGACTCTATCTGAAAGTCCTGATGGCTTACGCTTTCGAGATCTATTGCTAATGGCTCTGGGGGTGCCATTTAGAGAGCAAGGGCGTAGTAAGATTCCTAACGGCCTAGAGAAGTACCTCCAGCTCCGTAGGTTTTCAGCAATTGTAATCGATGAGTTTCATGAGGCGTTGTTAGTTCAACGAGGAGAGCAGCGAAGAAACCTTTCTATGCTAAAAACGCTTTCCGGGGCGCCATACCATCTTAGGGTAATGGGCTTCGGGATACCTTCAGCATTGAACGCTCTCCAACAAGATCCCCAGCTTGAGAGGCGGTTTGAAGTACTTAAAATACTGCCGTGGGAAGAAGGAGATGAATTTAGAAGCTTCTTGGCATCGGTAGAGGAAAACTTACCGCTTCGTAAAGCTTCTTGTCTCTACTCTCAGGAGATCGTTAAGTACTTGCTGTCAAATACAAATGGGACAATGGATCAGGTTTTGAAAGTTATACGGTTTGGAGCGATCCATGCAATTATAAATGGCGAAGAAAAGATAACAGTAGAAAGTATGAAGTTAGGGGCTATACGTCGGTGGGATTACTAAATCATGGGGCGAGAGCGTAGACTAAAAGGGTTTCCTCAGCCTTATAGTGATGAAACATTCACCTCTTGGTTGTTTCGTAGTGCAAAGAGTAGGCGCTGCGCGTTGACTGTTGATTCGGTTGAGTATTATGTTGAGAACTCGATACGCAATGGGACTGATTATGACTTTGGCTTCGGAGTGGGTTTTAAGAGATTTTGTTTAAATGCTGGCTTAGATTATGTTTATTGCAAGCGTTTTTTTTCGAGCCAGTCTGACGGTATGATGCTGAGTACCCTCAGTAGAAACTCTTTTTGTCGCCAATGTCTTGATAATGATGTCAGATTTAGATCGGATCCATACTGGAGAAGTTCATGGTGTCGCTTAGATGTTGCGTATTGCTCGCTGCATAAAACCCTTCTTACTACCACCCGAGAGGATTATGGTCTCTACAGACCTTGGGAGTCTTTTGTTTATTTTTCAGATTTCGATTATGGGTATCGAGGTATTAATAATATATATGAATTTGCAAGCTTGAATTTATTGGGTCTTAGAGCTCAAAACTGGCTCTATAAAAATAGGGAAGCAATTAGTTGCACTCCAGGCTTGAGTCGATTGATCAGTTTTTTATTAAGTAGTTTTTTGTCACTGAGAACAGAGGAGCGGTACTGTGGGCTTGCTAGGGTTGCCTTTGGTAGCGCACTCCAAGTTCCAATAAGTCATAAAAAATATCATTACAGCTTATGCATGTATCATGGGGCAAGGACTTCAACTTCGATCCAGAGGAGAGCTGCGCTTATTATGCTAGGGGTAGTGCTTGGACTATACAGTGAGTGCGAATTGAAGCGATTAAAGGACGTAGCTATTTTCAGTGCTTTTAATTTTCCGATTACTGCGTTGAGAGCGGGGCGAGGGATCATGGAGCTTCTGAGTGATTCTGAAAAGGAATGGTATGCTTCGCAGCTAATTAGTGTGACACCAGTAGCTGGTTTAGATATAAACTCTCGCTTGGAGGAATTTTTTTCTTGTATGAGAGTATTTGAGGCGCTTTCGAAGTAATACTATTTCTATGTAGTCGACATCCGGTTTTTGTGGTGAGGGTTCAATTGAGCTCCACATTTGTTGTGTCTGCATCTGGTAGTAGCTTTGTTACTCGGCTATTCAGCAATGATCCGGCCTGAAAATACCCCATTACGGTGGGCACCGAACGGTGTTCTGTCATGGCCATCACTTCTCCTAGTGGCACGCCCTGGCGTCCGGACTCAGTAACAAACCCAGACCTCAGGCTATGAGCTGCCCAATTACCCTCAAGTCCAGCCAGTTGTGCCCGGCGCTGCACGATGCGCGCTACCTGGTCGCTGGACAGGCCTGCCGTCCCCACACGGCCCCCTCGGTACACCCGTCTAAATAGAGGTCCTGTCGACGCAGGTGCCTCCGCTAGCCACGTCGTTAAAGCCTTGGCTGCCGGGCCGCGCAGTGGCTTCTCCCGGCGTACCCCCTCAGTCTCAGTTTTGGTGACACCCAGCGTATAGAGCCAAATATCGGCGTCCAGTTGCCGTACATCGCCTATCTGTAACCCGATCACCTCTGAACGTCGCCGTCCGCCGCTCCAGGCCAAGAGGAGAAGGGCGCGGTCACGAATTCCACGCACACCGTCGTCGCAGGTGGCGAGCATGGCCTGCAGCGGCTCCAGGACCACTGCGGTTTTCTTCAGTACGGAAACGCCCTGGCGGACCTGGGCTTTACGGGCTTCACGTAACAAGGTCTTAACCATCGGCGTCTCGGTTGGGTTTTCCCACTGTTGCAGGCGATGCCACTTGGCCAGGACGGCCAGGCGGTGGCTGACCGTGCTAAACGCCAGAGCACCCAACTTACCCTTGACCCCTGAGGCGACCAACGCGGCATCGAGGTTCGCTGGCAACAGGTGGCTCCAGCCACCCTCGCCGTCGGGTCGGGCAAGGTGGTCGACAATGAATTGCACGGCGACCTCGGGTGGCAACGCGCCGTCGCCGAGCGAGCGGCGATAACGCAACCGCAGCCACGCGGACCAGTAGGTGAGGGCGCTCTGGTAGCTGCGCACGGTATTGGCCGCAGTGCCTGCCGCGATGAATGCCTCAGCGGCGGCGCGGGTGCTGTCGGCCAACTCTGCTAGCACCAGCGGCTGGGAGGGGGGCATCTGTACCGGCTCTGTCAATTTCATCTCGCTCAACGCTGCAATAGGTTCGGATAACCTTTGCTTATCAGATCTAATATAGCTGGAGACGGGCCATGGCAGTAGGGTGCCGGAACTGACGTGTTTGCCCCCGCGGATGCTGTATTGGCTCGCGGCGAGCGGTCGACGGTGGAGCGAGTGCACTTGCAGCTCGGACGGGGTAGTCCGGCGCGGGTTGGTGCGTTGCTGGATCAATGATGGCAACAGTTGGCCGGGCGCTTGCGTGGTGAGACACGGCTGCCCGATCTGCCGAGGGAGGTGGCGCAGGCCTTTTTGACCATCTAGCAGCAGGCCGTCACCCTGGCCCAGAGCGTCACGGAGCAGGCGTTAGCCGGTCAGCGCCAAGTACTGACATAAGAGCGTGAGGCGGCGCTAGGCGCACTGGATGCCCGCCTGGCCAATCTGGAACACTTGCTGACTCAATATCAGGTGCAAATCGACGACCTGTGCAGGCAGCGCTGCGGTCTGCCGGCGTAACGTGACGAGGCGCATGCACAATTTATCTAGGTTCGTCAGCAGTTGCAGGGAAGCCTTGCACAGTCCGAGCATGTGCGTAGCGAGCAACAGCGCTACACCCAGATTTCGAAGAAAGGATGTATCGTGAGATTGATAAGGCCCGGGACGAGAGTAAAGGCCTACTTGGCACAAACGCTGATGCTATCTGACCAACTGGACCAGGCACGCCTCGCTGCAGTGCAGGCTGGCGATCAGTTCTACGCGCTGCAAGATCGACTGGACCAAGATAAGCCGGCAGAAACGCAGCGAAACTGCCTTGACACACTGTGCTTGCGCGGAGAATCAGAAGGCGCAATTAGTGCTGCTGCGGAAACCCTGTACAACAAACGGCGTCAGCACCCTTGATAGGCTCGTTGCGGGTACGTTACTTCGTGTAGGTTGAGCAGGCTATGCAGGGAGGCAGTCAACGACGAACGACAATTTACAGTTCGTCGATAACCGACCGATCACGCCACAGCAAGATGATCTGCTGGGTCGGACCGCATTTTCCGAGCGCTTGGCATTGGCGATCAATACCAAGAGAAACCGAGAAAACCTGGCGATCGGCCATGCCGAAGGTTGGGGAAGTGACAATCAAAAAATGCCGTAGCAATGGGTAGGCTGGAACAACTTAAGCAACGCAAAGATCCGAGCGGCGCTGACAAGCATTTGGCGAAGCTGCTGCTCGCGTGCACTGCTGTTTCAGCGCGATACAGTTGAAGAGTGCGGAGTAAAAGGGCTGCCTTGTGTATGCTTATTATGTATTCAACGCTCGGAGCGCAGTCGGCGCCACAATGTGGTCCGGCTGATGCCCAGGCGATGTGCCGCTTCGTCGAGGTTGCCCTGACAGCTTTCAAGCGTCTCTTGTACGTGACGTAATTGCGCGGCCTTTCCAACGCGGTGCAGATCCGTATCCCGTGGCGACTTTTTCCGTACCTGTGGCAGAGGGGAGCCTTCGCACAGTTCGGGCAGCACGCGGATCAGGTAATACTCATCCAGCCCCTGCTCGCTTAGCAGTTCGCGGGCCGAGAGCATCGCCCTCTCGATCACGTTCTCCAGTTCCCGGACGTTGCCTGGCCAGGCATAGCGGGTCAGGTACGGCAGCAGGGCGGTCGGTATCTCAGCTGCCCCCGGCGGCTGGCCCTGGACCAGCAGGCGCTGGCTAATGCCCCGGCAGATCAGGGCAATATCCTCTGGTCGCTCGCGCAGCGGGGTGGTCTGCAGCCGTAGGATGTTAAGCCGGTAATACAGGTCGCTGCGAAAATCTCCATCATTCATGGCGGCGTGCAGGTCCTGGTGAGTTGCTGCGATGATCCGTACATCGATGGAAGTCGGCTCGGTGCCACCCAGGCGCAGCACCTCTCGCTCCTGCAGCACTCGCAGTAGGCGGGTTTGCAACGATACGGGCATATCGCCGATTTCATCGAGAAACAGCGTGCCGCGGTGGGCCGTTTCGAGCAGTCCGGGCTTGCCGCCCTTGCGCGAGCCGCTGAAGGCGCCTTCCTCGTAGCCGAACAGTTCGCTTTCCAATAGCGACTCGGGAAACGCCGCGCAGTTGATGCCGACGAAAGGCCCCTGCTGGCGAGGGCTCTCGTTATGGATGCCCTGGGCCAACAACTCCTTGCCGGTGCCGCTTTCGCCGGTGATCAGGATGGTCGAGTGGCTGGCGGCGAAACGCTTGGCCATCTGCAGCAGTTCGCGGCTGGAGCGGCTGTTGCCGCTGAGTTGCTCAAGCCGGTAGCGGGCGGTGAATGCACCCGGGCGGCGGGTGGAGCGGATGCGCTGGTCCGCCCGCTGTACGGCGGTGATGTCCTGGCAGGTCAAGACCAGGCCAGTACGCTCGCCGTTTTCGAGGATCGGCAGCAAATTGCTAACCACCGCATGGGAGCCGAGACGGATCACCCGGTTTTCTTCGCCGCTGCCATCCAGCAATGCCTGTTGCAAGTCCAGCTCCGGGCACAGCTGCTGCAGTGGCCGGCCAAGGGCTGCACTGGCTGGCAGCTCCAGCAGGTGCGCCAGGGCCGGATTCAGGGATTGCACCAGGCCCTGGTTATCGACCGCCGCCACGCCAGTGGGAATGTGTTGCAGCACGGCGTTCAAATGGCGGCGCTTGGCGATCTCTACGCGCTGGCTATCGAGGATGCCCAGGGCCTCCTCGAGCGCCTTGCGTACTGTGTCCTCACTGAGCGACAGCACCCCATACAGCCCTGCCTGTTCCGCCAGCTCCACCACCGTCGACGACCCTATTATGCTGAGATAGCCCAGCCGGGCGGCCTGTTCGACTGCCTGGCGGGCTTCTTCCAGGGAGTTGTAGGCGGCCTGGTGAACCGGCACGGTGAACAGTGCATTCATCGCCTGTAGGTCGTGATTGATGCTGCTGTAGCTGAGCAAGGCCACTTGCGAGGAGTGCTCCCGGGCGTGCCCCAGCGCACGCAGCAGGTCAGCGCCGCCCACCTGCATGGACAGCACCGGTCGTGCTAGGTGCTTGCGCAGGTAGGCAGCGGTGGCGCCGGCGCAGACGAACACGTCGGCGTCACCGCGCTGTTCCAGCTCGCGGGCGGTCTGCAACGCTTCGGACACCGAGGTGTCGAGCACTTCGATATGGGTGTGAGGGTAGTCCGCGGCGAGCCCGGCCACCACCAGGGCAAGGCGGCTGCGTTGCCGGGGACGTTGCAGGTGGCTGATGAGCACGACGACCTGGGAGGCGGGGGAGTGCATGACTAGACCTGTTCATAAATGAAATGCCTCGATAGTGCAGTATTTCTTTCAAGTATGAAACGCGGCGCTGTTGCATCGCTTCTCACTGAGACAGCAGACGCCAGGATTGGCGTGGCTTGCGGGCGATCAGCGAAGAGTTGGCACAGGCATTGCTCCTGCTGACCTGCTAATTCAAAACTGAAGGCAGGGACCATCGATCCATGAGCAGTTCCCCTATGAGACCCACCACTGGCAACGCGCCCGCAAGCCCGACCGACGATCAGCGCCTGGTCGACTTCATCCGCGAGCATGCCGCCGCCACGCGAGTGGTCATCGATGCCCGCAAGCGCCTGAGCGGTGGCGCGATCCAGGAAAACTGGCTGCTCGAACTGCAGATCGAAGGCGGCCCATGGGCTGGTACCCGACACTGGGTACTGCGCAGCGATGCGCTTTCCGCGCTGCCGGCGAGCCTCGATCGCGAACAGGAATTTGCCGTGTTGCAGGTGGTCCACCAGGCCGGGGGAAAAGTACCGCGGCCGCTCTGGCTGTGCCGTGACCCGAGTGTTCACGGACGGGTGTTCTTCCTCATGGAGTTCGTTTCGGGGGTGGCTGCAGGGCGCCTGCTCAGCGCAGGGGCCGGCGCCCGCGGCCAGGCGCGGCTGGCGGCGCAACTGGGGGCCAACCTGGCGCGCCTGCATCAAATCCGCCCGCCGTGCGCAGCGCTGGATTTCCTGCCCGTGCCGGACCGTGCACCGGCCCTGAATACCATCAGTGCCTATCGCCGCTACCTCGACACCCTGGCCGAAGCTTACCCAGTACTGGAGTGGGGCCTGCGCTGGTGTGAACTGCACGCGCCATCCAGCAACGGTCTGTGCCTGCTGCATCGCGATTACCGCACGGGCAACTACCTGGCCAGCGAGCAGGGGCTGGAAGCGGTGCTCGACTGGGAATTCAGCGGCTGGGGCGATCCTTGCGAGGACCTTGGCTGGTTCACCGCCCGCTGCTGGCGTTTCACCCGTCCGGACCTCGAGGCGGGCGGTATCGGCCTGCTGGAGGATTTCCTGCACGGGTACCACGAGGTCTCGCCATTGCGCATCGAGCGCAGCCAACTGCATTACTGGCAAGTCATGGCGACCCTGCGCTGGGCAGTGATCGCTCTGCAGCAGGGGCAGCGCCACCTGTCCGGCGAAGAACCGTCCCTCGAACTGGCGCTGACCGCGCGCCTGTTGCCGGAGCTGGAGCTCGACATCCTCAACCTGACCGGCGGAGAAGCGCCATGACCCAGCCGAACGCTCATGAACTTCTGGAGATCGCACGCCAGACCTTGCTCGAGCAACTGCTGCCTGCGCTGTCCGCTGAACTGCGCTACCCGGCGCTGATGATCGCCAATGCCATGGCCATTGCGGCCCGCGAAAGTCGCCTGCAAGCCCGGGTCTGCAGCCAAGAACAAGAACTGCTGGGGGCCCTGACCGAGGGGGCCGGGCCGTCATTGCCCGAGACCCGGCGGCAACTTGCCCAAGAGATTCGCCAGGGCCGCCACGATGCAAGGCAGCAGCAGCTCGCCCTGGTCAAGGCGCTACGCCAAGTGACCGTCGCCCGCCTGGCGATCAGCAACCCCAAGGCCGTGCCCTGAGCGCCGCCCGTACCCTTTCCCCGGACCGACTGAAGAAAGAAGGACAGACATGAATTTCACCCTGCCGGACGAGCTGCTTGCATTGCAGGCCAAAACCCGCGATTTCATCGCTGAACAGGTTATTCCGTTCGAGAACGACTGCCGTCAGGATGGCCACGGTCCCAGCGACGCCCTGCGCCAGGAGCTGCTGGCCCACGCCCGGGTCGCCGGCCTGCTGACCCCCCACGCCAGCCGCGAAATGGGCGGGTTGGGCCTGAGTCATGTGGCCAAGGCGATTGTCTTCGAAGAAGCCGGGTATTCCCCACTGGGCCCGGTGGCCCTGAACATCCACGCCCCGGATGAGGGCAACATCCACCTGATGGACGTGGTGGCGACCGAAGCACAGAAGGACCGCTGGCTGCGGCCACTGGTCCAGGGGCATGTGCGCTCCTGTTTCGCCATGACCGAACCGGCCCCGGGCTCAGGCTCCGATCCCTCGATGCTGCGTACCACCGCCACCCGCGATGGCGACGACTACCTGATCAATGGCCACAAATGGCTGATTACCGGGGCCGAGGGCGCCGGGTTCGCCATCATCATGGCGCGCATGGAGGACGGCACGGCAACCATGTTCCTGTCCGACATGCAGCGCGACGGGATCATCCACGAGCGGCAACTGGACTCCCTGGACAGTTGCTTCACCGGTGGCCACGGGCAGTTGCGCTTCGACAACCTGCGGGTTCCGGCGAGCGATGTGCTGGGGGAAATCGGCAAAGGCTTCCGCTATGCCCAGGTGCGCCTGGCGCCGGCACGCCTGACGCACTGCATGCGCTGGCTTGGGGCCGCGCGCCGCGCCCACGATATTGCCTGCGACTATGCGCGCACTCGCGACGCCTTCGGCAAGCCGTTGGGCGAGCACCAGGGCGTGGGTTTCATGCTGGCCGACAACCAGATGGACCTGCACCTGGTACGCCTGGCGGTGTGGCATTGCGCCTGGGTGCTCGATCAGGGGCAGCGGGCCAATGTGGATTCGAGCATGGCCAAGGTGATCAGCGCCGAGGCGCTGTGGCGAGTGGTGGATCGTTGCGTGCAGGTGCTGGGCGGGCGTGGTGTGACCGGTGAGACCGTGGTGGAACGCATCTTCCGCGACATTCGCCCGTTCCGTATCTACGACGGCCCGAGCGAAGTGCACCGCATGAGCCTGGCGAAGAAAATCCTCGACCAGCGCCTGGGAGCCCACTGATGCAGCCGCTGCTTGCCCGAATGTTCGCCCTTGATGGGCGCCGAGCCCTGGTGACCGGGGCCTCCAGCGGCCTTGGCCGTCACTTTGCGATGACCCTGGCCGCCGCCGGCGCCGAAGTGCTGGTGACCGCCAGGCGCCTGCAGCCGCTGCAGACCCTGGTGGAGGAGATCGAGGTAGCCGGCGGCAGCGCCCGTGCCTTTGCCCTCGATGTGACCTGCCGCGATTATGTCTGCCGGGTGCTGGACGCTGCCGGCCCGCTGGATGTGCTGGTGAACAACGCCGGGGTGAGTGATAGCCAGCCCTTGCTGGACTGCAACGATCAAGACTGGGACCGGGTGCTCGACACCAACCTCAAGGGCGCCTGGATCGTGGCCCAGGAAAGCGCCCGGCGGATGATCGCCGCGGGGCAGGGCGGCAGCCTGATCAATGTCACCTCGATCCTCGCCAGCCGGGTGGCGGGCGCCGTTGCGCCTTACCTTGCGGCCAAGGCCGGCCTGGCCCATTTGACTCGCGCCATGGCGCTGGAACTGGCGCGTCACGGCATCCGCGTGAACGCCCTGGCGCCGGGCTACGTGATCACCGATTTGAACCAAGCGTTCCTCGCCAGCGAGGCCGGGGACAAGCTGCGCTCGCGCATTCCCGGCCGGCGCTTCAGCCAGCCGCAAGACCTGGACGGTGCCTTGCTGCTGCTCGCCAGCGATGCCGGCCGCGGCATGAGCGGCGCCGAGATCGTGGTCGACGCTGGCCACCTGTGCAGCAGCCTGTGAGGCGCCCGGGCGCCAGGACAACAAGAACCCGCAACGGTCAGGAGGTGTATATGTGTGTGCGATGCCTGGGCAATGTCTCGATGGAGTGGCAGTCATGATGACCTCGACCTTCGAGCACGAACTTGCCCCCAACCAAGCCAACCATGTGCCGCTGTCGCCGCTGTCGTTCCTCAAGCGTGCCGCGCAGGTGTACCCGCAGCGCGATGCGGTGGTCTACGGTGCGCGGCGCTACAGCTACCGCCAGTTGCACCAGCGCAGCCGCGCCCTGGCCAGTGCCCTGGAGCAGGTGGGGGTGCAGCCGGGAGAGCGGGTGGCGATCCTGGCGCCGAACATTCCCGAGATGCTCGAGGCGCACTATGGCGTGCCGGGCGCCGGGGCCGTGCTGGTGTGCATCAATATTCGCCTGGAGGCGCGCAGCATCGCCTTCATCCTGCGCCATTGCGCGGCCAAGGTGCTGATCTGCGATCGCGAGTTCGGCGCGGTGGTCCACCAGGCACTGGCCATGCTCGAGTCGCCGCCATTGCTGGTGGGGATCGACGATGATCAGGCCGAATCGGCCGACCTGGCCCACGACCTGGACTATGAAGCGTTCCTGGCCCAGGGCGACCCCGGTCGGCCGCTGAGTGCGCCGCAGAACGAGTGGCAATCGATCGCCATCAACTACACCTCCGGCACCACAGGCGATCCCAAGGGCGTGGTCCTGCACCACCGCGGGGCCTACCTCAATGCCTGTGCCGGGGCGCTGATCTTCCAGCTCGGCCCACGCAGCGTCTACCTGTGGACCTTGCCGATGTTCCACTGCAATGGCTGGAGCCACACCTGGGCGGTGACCCTGTCCGGTGGCACCCATGTGTGCCTGCGCAAGGTGCAAGCGGAAGCGATCCACGAGGCCATCGCCGAGCATGCGGTGACCCACCTGAGCGCGGCACCGGTGGTGATGTCGATGCTGATCCACGCCGAGCATGGCGGCACGGCGACCAAGGCGGCGAGCGTGTCGGTGATCACCGGTGGTGCCGCGCCGCCCAGCGCGGTGATCGCCGCCATGGAGGCCCGCGGCTTCAGCATCACCCATGCCTATGGCATGACTGAAAGCTACGGCCCCAGCACCCTGTGCCTGTGGCAACCGGGCATCGACGAGCTGCCCCTGGAAGCCCGCGCCCGCTTCATGAGTCGCCAGGGCGTGGCCCACCCGATGCTCGAGGAGGCCAGCGTGCTGGACCTGGACACGGGCCGTGCGGTCCCGGCCGATGGCGCCACCCTGGGCGAGCTGGTGGTGCGTGGCAACACCGTGATGAAGGGCTACCTGCATAACCCGGAGGCCACGCGCAGCGCACTGGCCGACGGCTGGCTGCACACCGGCGACCTGGCCGTGCTGCACCCGGACGGCTACGTGGAAATCAAGGACCGGGCCAAGGACATCATCATTTCCGGCGGCGAGAACATCAGCTCGCTGGAAATCGAAGAAGTGCTCTACCTGCACCCCGCGGTGGTCGAGGCCGCCGTGGTGGCGCGCCCCGATGCGCGCTGGGGCGAAACCCCGCAGGCGTTCGTCACCCTGCGCGTAGACGCCCTGGCCAGCACCAGTGGCGACGACCTGATCCGCTGGTGCCGCGAGCATCTGGCGCACTTCAAGGCCCCCCGGCATGTGTCGCTGATGGCGCTGCCCAAGACGGCCACCGGCAAGATCCAGAAATTCGTCCTCCGCGAGCAGGCCCAACAGGAGGCCAGCGCCGCCAACACCAAACCCTGATCGACCTGCAACCCCTGCACATTGAATAACAACAAGCACGTTGTCCGAGTTGACTGATGTTCCAGCTGTTGCACAGGCGCAAGCGGATGGCTTCTGGCAATCCGCGCAGCTCATGCCCGGCCTGGTCTAGCGGACAAAAAACACAGGAAGTGACCCAGCGCTACCCGCGCAGGGATTCGGGCTAGCCGTATAGCCCACCCGTTGTTGCTGCCGAGAACCGTTAAAAACGACAAAAACTGAACCTAACCGGCAAGAGGTCTGTATGAAATTCCAATTCCTACTCCCCACCAAAGTGGTCGTGGAACCCGGCCTGCGTGAGCGCACCGGCGAGCATCTGGATGAACTCGGTCTGCAGCGCGTGCTGATCGTGACGGATGCCGGGGTCAAGGCCGCAGGGCTGTTGACCAGCGTCTATGCCAGCCTGAACAGGTCGGGCATCGACTTCGATGAGATCGCCGACATCAAGGCCAACCCTCGCAGCGACGACATCAATCACACCGCAGAGGCCTACCGGGGCAAAGGTATCGATGGCCTCCTGGCCGTTGGCGGGGGCAGTGCGATGGACGCCGCCAAGGCCCTGAGCGTGCTGCTGACCCACGAAGGTCGGATCGAAGACTACGAGGGCTCTTTCAAGCTCAAGCACGGGGTACTGCCCATCGTGGCGATCCCTACCACCGCGGGCACCGGTAGCGAGGTGACGTGCTTCTCGGTGATCACCGATACTGCGCGCCACTTCAAGATGAACCTGCTGGACTACCGGATCGGCCCGGTGCTGGCCCTGCTCGACTCGCACATCACCGCCACGCTTCCTGCGTCGATAGCCGCCGCGACCGGTATGGACGCCTTGACCCATGCCATCGAAGCCTACACCTGTCGCGTGTCCAATCCGATCAGCGACGGCCTGGCCCTGCATGCCATTCGCTTGATCAGCCAGTACCTCAAGCCGGCAGTCCAGGAACCCTCTAACCTGGAGGCCCGTGAGCAGATGCTGGTGGCGAGCCTGATCGCCGGCATGGCATTCGGCAATGCCGACGTGGGCAGCGTGCACTGCATCTCCGAGGCTATTGGCGGCATGTACGACACGCCGCACGGCGTGGGCAATGCGATCTTCCTGCCCTTTGTCTTCGGCCACAATCTGGATGCGGACATTCTGCGCCATGCCCAGGTCGCCTACGCGCTGGGCATCGACCCCAGTCTCTCGCCCACCAATGCCGCCCAGGCGGCTGTCGACTACCTGTTCCAGATGAGCAAGGCCCTGGGCATTCCTCGCTTTGCCGAGGTGAAAGGGGTGCGTGAAGAAGACTTCCTGACGATCGCCGACAAGTCGAAGAAGAATTTTTCGGATGCCAGCAACGCCAAGGAGATGAGCGTGGAGACCTATCACGCAATCATCATCGCCGCTTACCAATTTGCCGGTTGAGGAGTGTCGATCATGAACGAAGCACACTCCGGCGCCTCGTTGAAGCGCACCCTGGGCCCGTTTTCCGTTTTGCTCTTCGGTCTGGCGTTCCTGGCTCCATTGATCGTCTTTGGAACCTATGGCGTGATTTCCCAAGCCAGCGGCAACACCACGGCCCTGTCTTATGCCATTGCCTCGATTGGCGTGATTGTCACTGCGTTGAGCTACGGGCGCCTGGTCAAGGTGTTCCCGGCTGCCGGCTCGGCCTACATCTATACCCGCAAGATGTTGAATCCCAATCTTGGCTTTATGGTGGGCTGGGTCGCCTTGCTCGACTACTTCTTCATTCCGATGCTGATCTGGTTGCTGGGGGCCAGTTATCTCAGCATGGCCTTTGCTGATGTGCCGCAGTGGGTATGGATTACCGGGTTCATTGTCTCCAGCACGGTGCTGAATGTGTTGGGCATCCAGGTGGCCAACCGCTTCAACATTCTGTTGATGGTGATCCAGCTGGCGATCATTGCGGTATTCATCGGCCTTTGCTGGCACTACATCGTCGCCGCCAATGGCCCTGGCGGGCTGCTGTCGGCCAAGCCGTTCTTCAATCAGGACGTGCCGTTTGCCACTACCATGGCCGGTGCCGCGATTGCCGCCTACTCGTTTCTGGGCTTCGACGCGCTGTCCACCTTGAGCGAGGAGACCAGGGACCCGAGCCGGACGATTCCGCGGGCGATTCTGCTGGTCGCCTTGAGCGGCGGCGTGCTGTACGTCGGTTCCTCGTACTTCATGTACCTGGCCCATCCCGCCATGGAGTTTGCCAACGTGGACGGCGCGGCGTTCGAGATCGCCCGGATGATCGGCGGGGATCTGTTCTTCGCGGTGGTATTGGCGGGCATCATCATCGCCCACTTCGCCGCGGGGTTGTCGTTCCAGGCCAGTGTGGGGCGACTGCTGTACGCCCTCGGCCGGGACAACCAGCTACCGCGCAAGTTCTTCGGCGTGTTGCACCCGCGCTACCGGACGCCGACGTTCAACATCCTGCTGTCCGGCGCTTTCGGCACTGTAGGTTTTGCCCTGACGATTGCCACCGCCACTTCCTTGGTGAACTTCGGGGCCTTCGTCGCTTTCACCGCGGTCAACCTGTGCGCCCTGCGGCTGACCTTCAATGCAGCAGTCAAAGACGGCGCCGGACTCCTGCGCGGTGTGATCTTGCCGGTCATCGGGGCGATCACCGCAGGCTGGATGCTGGTCAGTCTGGATAAGGACGCACTGATCATGGGGAGCATCTGGCTTGGCGTGGGCGTGGTTTACCTGGCGTGCCGCACGAGCTTTTTCCGCAGCCCCGTACCGGATGCCCTGGCCTAGAGAACTGGCGGCTGGCGCAGTTGCGGAATCGTCGGCTGCGCTGCCATCGAACGCACCATCAATAGACCCAAGGCCAGGCACTGGCCTTGCCGTTCAACAGTGAGAATTGATATGCAAACCAAACTTCTGATCAATGGCGCTCTGGTGGCAGGAGAGGGCGAAAGCCTGGCCGTGTACAACCCATCCCTGGGCCAGGTGCTGGTGCAGACCCGCGAGGCCAGTCGCGCCCAGGTCGATGCGGCGGTGCAGAGCGCCAGCGCCGCTTTTGCCGGCTGGTCGCAAACACCGCCCAAAGAGCGTGCGGCATTGCTGCTCAAGTTGGCCGACCGCATCGATGCCCAGGCGCAGGAATTCGCGCGCCTGGAATCGGACAACTGCGGCAAGCCGTTCAATGCGGTGCTGCAAGACGAGCTTCCGGCCGTTTCTGATGTGTTCCGCTTCTTCGCCGGTGCGGTTCGCTGCCTGCAGGGTTCGGCGGCGGGCGAGTACCTGCCGGGCCACACCTCGATGATCCGCCGCGATCCGGTGGGCGTGGTGGCCTCCATCGCGCCGTGGAACTACCCGTTGATGATGGCGGCCTGGAAGCTCGGCCCGGCGCTGGCAGCCGGGAACACCGTGGTGCTCAAGCCATCGGAGCAGACCCCACTGACCAGCTTGAAACTGGGAGAACTGCTGGCCGAAATCTTCCCCGCTGGCGTCGTCAATATCCTTCACGGGCGCGGTGCTTCGGTGGGCGAGCCACTGACCGGCCACCCGCAGGTGCGCATGGTGTCCCTGACCGGCTCGGTCAGCACCGGCAGCCGGATCATCGAAAGCACGGCCGACAGCGTCAAGCGCATGCACATGGAGCTGGGTGGCAAGGCCCCGGTGCTGATCTTCGATGACGCCGACATCGACGCCGCCGTGGAGGGCATCCGCGCCTTTGGCTTCTACAACGCCGGGCAAGACTGCACCGCGGCTTGTCGCATCTATGTACAGAAGGCCGTGTATCCACAGTTCGTGCGCAAGCTCGGAGAGGCGGTGTCCAGCATCAAGTCCGGGCTGCAGGACGACCCGACCACCGAGATGGGCCCGCTGATCACTCAAGAGCACCTGGAGCGTGTCGAGGGTTTTGTCAAACGCGCCCTGGAACTTCCGCACATCGAAGTGGTGACCGGTGGCCGGCGCGCCGCGGGGGGCGGGTTCTTCTTCGAGCCCACGGTGTTGGCTGGCGCGACCCAGGAGGATGAGGTGGTGCGCCGTGAAATCTTCGGCCCGGTGGTGACGGTTTCGGAATTCGAGGACGAAGCCCAGGCGCTGGCCTGGGCCAATGAATCGGACTACGGCCTGGCGTCTTCGGTATGGACCGCGGACATAGGCCGGGCCCACCGCCTGGCCGCTCGCCTGCAATACGGCTGCACCTGGGTCAACACCCACTTCATGCTGGTCAGCGAGATGCCCCATGGCGGCGTGAAGCTGTCCGGGTACGGCAAGGATCTGTCCATGTACGGCCTGGAAGACTACACCGTGGTGCGGCATGTGATGTTCAAGCACTGATACAAGGCATCGTGAATCCCTCGGGCAAGCCGCCTGCCGGCCGGGCCCGGATAACTGCAAGAGGCTATGCATGAACAACATCGAGACCTTTGAGAAACTCGAATCCAACGTCCGGATGTATTGCCGTGACCTGCCCCTGGTGTTCGATACCGCCCAGGGCAGCAAGATCCACGCCGAGGATGGCCGTGATTATCTGGACTTCTTCGCCGGCGCCGGGGCGCTCAACTATGGCCACAACGACCCGCGCATGCGCGATGCCCTGATCGACTATCTGTCGGCCAATGGGGTGACCCATGCCCTGGACCTGCACACCAGCATGAAGCGTCGCTTCCTGGAGTCGATCAAGCGCGACCTGTTCGATCCGCGGGGCTGGGACTACAAGGTCCAGTTCACCGGCCCCACCGGCGCCGACGCGGTGGAGGCCGCGCTGAAGCTGGCACGCAAGGCCACCGGGCGGACCAAGATCGTCTCCTTCTATGGGGCTTACCATGGCATGACCGCCGGAGCCCTGGCGGTCACCGGCAACCGCACTCGGCGCGGCGCCGGTTTGTCCTCCGAGGTGATTTTCGTTCCCTACGAAGACAGCCCATACGGCGAGTTCGACAGCATCGGTTTTCTTGAGCGCCTGGCCAACGACCAGGGCAGTGGCTCGGAGCTGCCTGCGGCAGTGATCGTGGAGTCGGTACAGATCCAGGCGGGTGTGTATGCGGCCTCGGACAGTTGGCTGCAACGACTGCGCCAGTGGACCACTGAGCACGGTGTGATTCTGATCTGTGATGAGGTGCAGGCTGGCTGCGGGCGCACCGGGGACTTCTTCGGTTTCGAGCGTTCCGGCATCCAGCCGGACCTGGTGACCTGTGCCAAATCCATCGGCGGCTTTGGGCTGCCGATGGCAATTGTGCTGATTCGCTCCGCGCTGGATGTGTGGCAGCCGGGGGATCACATCGGCACCTTCCGCGGCAACCAGCTGGCGTTTCTCACCGCCCAGATCGCGCTCGGCTACTGGCACGACGAGCAATTCCTCAAACTGCTCGCCGAGAACAGTGCGCTCATGGCGCGAGCGGTCGCCGACATCGCCGAGATTCCGGGCGTGGTCGGTGCACGCTGCCGCGGCATGGTGGCCGGCATCGACTTCGGCCGTGGCAACGTTGCGCTCAGCAAGGATGCCCAGCAGCGTGCGCTTCGGGCAGGCCTATTGGCGGATCGCTGCGGCCCGAACGGCGAAATCATCAAGCTGATGCCTCCCATCAACACACCCACCGATCAGCTTGCACAAGGCTTGAGGATCTTCGCCGAGTCAGTGGCGGCAGCGCTGGGCAAGTAAATGGATCAGGACGCCAGGGCAGCACGTGGTCATGCCCGTGCTGCAAAGGGGCCAGTGATCGGCAACCCGTCACAGGAGGAAAACCAGCTGATGAAAAGTGTCGCTTCAACCAAGCAGAACGATCTGTCGTTCCTTATCCATCCCTATACCAACTTGGCCCTGCACCGCGAGGTCGGGCCTGTCGTCATCGCCAAGGGTGATGGCATACGGGTGATCGATGACCAGGGCAATGCCTATATCGAAGCCATGTCGGGCCTCTGGAGCACGGCATTGGGGTTCAGCGAACAACGCCTGGTCGATGCGGCCGTGGAACAGTTCAAACAGCTGCCGTACTACCACAACTTCAGTCACAAGACCCATGCTCCCGCCGCGGCTCTGGCCGCCAAGCTGGCTGAACTCGCCCCCGGTGACTTGAACCATGTGTTCTTCACTAATTCCGGTTCCGAAGCCATCGACTCGGTGGTGAAGGTGGTCTGGTACCTGAACAACGCACTGGGCAGGCCCGCGAAGAAAAAATTCATCTCTCGCCAGCAGGCCTATCACGGAACCACCGTGGCTTCGGCGAGCCTGACCGGTATCCCGTCGATTCATCGCGACTTCGATCTTCCGGCGATTCCCGTACACCACCTGACCTGCCCGAACTATTACCGTCTGGCCAAGCCCGGGGAAAGCGAAGAGGCGTTCTCGATGCGCCTGGCGCACGAGCTGGAGCGGCACATCCTGGCTGAGGGGTCGGAGACCATCGCCGCCTTTATCGGCGAGCCGCTCATCGCCGCGGGCGGAGTGCTGCCACCTCCCAAGGGCTACTGGGCGGCGATCCAGGTGGTGTGCAAACGCTATGACATCCTGCTGGTGATCGACGAGATCGTCACCGGCTTTGGCCGGCTGGGCACAATGTTCGGTGCTCAGCTCTACGATATCCAGCCCGATATCATGGTGCTTTCCAAGCAGCTCACCTCGTCCTATCAGCCGCTGGCGGCCTTGCTGGTGTCCGATGCCATCAATGAGGTTCTGGTGAGCCAGAGTGATCGCCTGGGGGCGTTCGTGCATGGCTTGACCACCAGCGGTCATCCCGTCGCCACGGCCGTGGCCCTGGAAAACATCAGCATCATCGTAGAGCGTGACCTGGTGGGCCATGTCCAGCGTTTGGCTCCGGTGTTCCAGAGCCGGCTGCGGGCTTTCGAGGATCATCCCCTGGTGGGCGACGTGCGCGGAGTAGGGCTGGTGGGCGGGATCGAGCTGGTGGCGAACAAAGCGCAGAAACAACCGTTCAGCCAACCGGGAATCCTGGGCAGCTACATCTTCAAGCAAGCCCACAAGCATGGGCTGATCATTCGCTCCATATACGACACGGTTGCCTTCTGCCCGCCGCTGATTAGCACGCAGGAGGATATTGACGCCATCTTCAGCGCATTCGAGCGAACGCTGAGTGACGCAACGGACTGGGCGCGGTCACAGAACCTACTTTGAACCAAGGCCTGCACAGCCACCCCACTGGCTGTCCAGGCAACTCCACAGAGCAGGTAAAACAACAACCATGAGGGTTTGACTGTGCACGAGCAAAATGAAGCGAGCTTCGACTTTGAGGTGTCCGTGTTGGGACTTGGCGCCATGGGAACGATTATGGCGCAAGCCTTTCTCAAACAGGGCAAACGCGTAGCGATTTGGAATCGATCACCCGGCAAGGCCACAGCGCTGGTGGCCGCTGGCGCTCACCTCTGCGACTCTGTCGAGGCCGCGCTCGACGCCAGCCCGGTTGCGGTCTTCGTGCTTCTGGACAACCAGGCGACACTTGAAGTGCTGGGGATGGCGGGGGTGACGCGTGCACTCGCCAATCGCACAATCGTCGACTACACCACCAGCGCCGAAGAAGAGAGCCTGGAGCTTCAGGCACTCATCAATCGGGCGGGCGGTCACTATCTCAAAGGGACGATAGTGGCCTACCCACGCAATGTCGGTCATCGTGAAAGCCACTGCATCCATACTGGCGAACGTGAAGCCTTCGAACAGCATCGGGCACTGCTTGAAGTACTTGCCGGCCATGCAAGCTTCCTTCCCTGGGAAGAGGCCTTCGCCTTTGGAACCGTGCTTCACGCGCATGCATTCGCCGCCATGGTTGCGTTTTTCGAGGCCGTGGCTGCGAGCGAGCGATTTGGCCTGTGCAACACGGCGACGCCCCGACGCCTGCTCGATACGTCGCGCTTTTTTATCGCCGATGCCCTCGAAGAAGCGGTTCGTCGGCTCGAAACACAGGATTTCACCAGCGATCAGGCGAGGCTCGATGTGCATGCGGGCGCCTTTGCCTACATTGCCCAATCCCAGCATGCACAAGGTGCCTGGACACCGGTATTCGACGCGGTGTGCCAGGTCGCGCAACGTGCGCTATTGATGGGCTACGGCGATCAGGATATCGCGGCCGCCACCCAGGTGTTCGCAACGAGTGCCCCCTTGCAAGAGCCGCTCGGTAACTGACGGGGGCATCGCGATTGTTTTACCGTTGATCCTGTTCGATCTACCTGGGGCATTCATCCCATTGCCTCACCGAGGCAATGGGGTGTTCATTATCGACCCAGCAGCATCATCCATGCAGCAGTGTGGATCTACAGTGGAAGGTTCATGCGCCGCTGGCGGGTTCTTCATGAACAGTATCCGAGGAGGCCCCTGGTGCTTGCCTTGGCCGGTTTTCCCATTGCAGCAGAAGGGAAATGCCACAAGGTAAAACCGTCAAGGTCACTATTGTCGCCACGGCCAACCCACCAATCACCGCATAAGCCATAGGGCCCCAGAATATCTGCGGGGCGATCGGGATCATGCCGAGGATAGCGGCGCAGGCGGTCAACAGAATCGGCCGGGCGCGGTGCATCGAGGCGTGCACTATGGCCTCGGAGGGGGATTGGCCGAGCCGCGTGTTGATGTCGACCTCCTCGATCAGGATGATCGCGTTGCGCACGATCATGCCCACCAGGGCGATGACCCCCAGCTGCGCGACAAAGCCCATGGGCGTTGCCGTCGGCAACATGGCCAGGACCACACCGATGAGCCCGAACGGAGCCATCGCCAACGCCAGGAACATGCGCGAGAAACTGCGCAGTTGCACCATCAGCAGCACGCACATCACCAGTGCC